>JBGQHD010000915.1:0-2645 GCA_041497795.1 Planctomycetia bacterium | reverse complement strand
GTCGATGAGGACCACCTGGGTGGGCACCCCGTTCACCGCGGCAATCAACTGAGCGGTCTGGCGGCGATCGTAGCGCACGTAACGGCCGCCGCCCGCGACGACGATCGTGGAGCCACAGGCCGAGAACATCTTGGTGACTTCCAGATCGGCCAGCTCCAACTCCAGGCTCTCCTGGGTGAAGTTCCCATTGGTGGCAATGACGCCGCCGCCCAAGTCGATGGTGTTTACGTCCGCGACGGGATTGCCGTCCCCCTCGAATCGCCACCAGTGGCCGCGCACGCCCAGTCCGCAGCCGTTGTAGCCCAGCCAGATGCGCGGCGTGGGCTCGAAGTCGTACTCCAGGCCGATGACGTGCAGCGACGGCTGTGCCCAGACCAGCTCGGCCCCGCCGTACCAGCCCATCTGGCAGCAGGGCAGGCAGCAGCACGGTTCGCAGCAACAGGCTGGCTCGCAACAAGACGGCTCACAGCAGGTCGGTTGACAGCAATTGCCGGCGTCGTCGTGACTGGGCGCGGCGAGGCCCCCTCGAAGCTGCTGCCGCACGGCGGTCAGTTCGGCCTCCAGCTCGTTGACGCGGGCCACCTGGCCCTCCAGGTCGCTCAGCCGGGCCGACAGGGAAGCGGTGGAGTCGGCCTCTTCCGCCGAGGCGGCCGGCGCCAGGCAAGCGGCCACGAGCATGACGGGCAGCAATAGGCCGGGGCCGCGACGCATCAATGATCTCCTCCTTGAAACGCACCAGTCCTGGAGGAGCAGGTGGCGCAAGATGTCCCTCTGGCTCCTATCGGTAAGAAGGTTTGCGAACTTTGCTGACGCCGGAAAGGCCCGCAGGTCTTTCCCAGCTTGATGGCCACGTCGTCGTTTTCTCTGGCTAGGGCATCGTGTATTCTTACATGACCGGAGCAACAGCGGCCCCCTTCCGTGGCGGCCGCTCGACCACCTACCCCTCCCCACGGACCCTGCCATGAAGAAACTGCTCGCCTTGCCCACCGTGATGTTGCCGCGCGCCGCCGTGCTCTGCGCAGGCGCGCTTTGCGTCGCCGTGCTTTGCGCCCAACTGATGATGACCTCGCGGGCCGCCGATTGGATGCAGTTCCGCGGCCCGGGCGGCTCGGCCAGCATCGACGATACCGGCCTGCCCACGAAATGGTCGGAAGATGAAAACCTCGTTTGGAAAGTCAAGCTGCCGGGCCTGGGCACATCGAGCCCGATCACCGTCGGCGAGCGGATTTTCCTCACCTGCTATAGCGGCTACGCCGAAAGCGTGGAGGATCCCGGCGACCAGAAGGACCTGATGCGGCACGTCGTCTGTGTGGACCGCGCGACCGGCAAGATCGCCTGGAAGAAGGAGCTCAAGCCGCAGTTGCCCGAGTCGGAATACAAGGGGGGCAACAACACCTGGCACGGCTACGCCAGCAGCACGCCGGTCAGCGACGGCCAGCGGGTATACGTGTTCTTCGGCCGCTCCGGCGTCTATTGCTTCGACCTGGCCGGCAAGCCGCTTTGGCACGCCGACGTGGGCACCCGCACGAACGGCTGGGGCTCGGCCACCTCGCCCGTGATCTATAAGAACTTCGTGATCGTCAACGCCAGCGTGGAGAGCGGCGCGATGGTGGCCCTCAACAAGCTGACCGGCAAGCAGGTCTGGCGGGCCAACGGCACCGGCAACGCCTGGAACTCGCCCGTCCTGGTGGACGTGCCCGGTGGCAAGACCGAGATCGTGCTCAGCCTGCCCGGCCGAGGCGGCGGCAAGCTGATGGGCTACGACGCCGAGAACGGCAAGGAGCTGTGGAACTGCGAGGGCATTGCCGACGGCTACCTCTGCCCCACCGTGATGGCCCACGACGGCGTGGTGTACGCCATCGGCGGCCGCACGAACACCGCCGTGGCGGTGAAGGCCGGCGGACGCGGCACGGTCAAGGAGCTGTGGCGCACCGGCAAAGGCTCGAACGTGTGCTCGCCGGTCTACTACGACGGCCACTTGTACTGGGTGCACGACCGCAACGGCGTCGTCATCTGTCTCGATGCGACCGACGGCAAGGTGGTCTACGAAGAGCGCCTGCAACCGCGGCCGGGCGTGGTGTACGCGTCCGGCATCGTGGCCGACGGCAAGCTGTACTTCGTCAGCCAGCACAGCGGCACGTTCGTGGTGGCGGCCAGCCCGAAGTTCGAGCTATTGGCCTGCAACAAGTTCGACGAAGACGCGCGGACGAACGCCTCGGCGGTGGTCGATAACAGCCGGCTGTTGATCCGCTCGGACAAGTACCTGTATTGCGTGGGGGCGAAGTAAGATCGTGTAGGTCCCGCGAGCCGAGCGGGACCGGAAGCGGGTACAACGCCGGCAGCCGCGTTTATCCCGGCGATGCCATCGCCGGCTTTACATGGCATGCAATTCCTCATTCCGCATTCCGAACTCCGCATTCGAAAATGTCCATCGCCACCGAATCTCGCATCATCGCCCAGTACACTCGCCGCACGCGTAAATCGGCCGAGCTGTTTGCCCGGGCCCAGCAGGTGCTGCCCAGCGGCGTCGTCCACGATTCGCGGCATCTGCGGCCGCACCCGATTTACACGGAGCGCGCCCAGGCCAGCCGCAAGTGGGATGTCGATGGCAACGAGTACGTCGATTACGTCGGCGGGCACGGGGC
>JBGQHD010000914.1:0-2646 GCA_041497795.1 Planctomycetia bacterium | reverse complement strand
GGCCCGAAAGAGCTGGCCGCGTTTCTGGCCACGTTGCAAGACAAGGTCGCGCAGCTCGCCGAGCTGATGTCGCTCAACGTCGGCGCCGACTACGCCGAGGTGCTGCGGCAGGCGCACGTCCGCTTGTCCGAGGTCGCCGAGGACGTCGCGGGCGACCTGGTGCGGGAGTCGCTCGAAGCCTCGCCCGACGCGCTCGAGTCGCCGACCGTGTGGGCGCTCAGCGAAACGGCGTCCAGCTACGCGCAGTGGCACGTCTCGGCCGGTGGCAGCGGCGCGGCCGCCGCGCCGGCGGCCAATCCCGACGCACCGGCCTCGCCCTCGAAAGCCACGCCGCGAGTCGCCCAGAAGACAGCCAATCCGGTCGGAGCCGACGCCCGTGGGCGGCCAGAGCCTGCGCGCACAGCCCGCAAGCCGCCGGAGCGGCTGCCGAAGGCGCCGGGGAAGACGACGGCGTCGGTGGTTGCCGCGACGGCCGCGGCATCGGTTCCGCAGCCGACGTCGAGCGTGGCCGACGCGGGCTTTGCTCCAGCGGCCCACGGCGACACGGCGCCGCGCGAGGCCGGCCACAAGATCATGCCCCGGCGAAAGCCGGATCACCCCGCCCAGAAGCCCGAGTGGCCGGCTGTCCCCGCCCGCGACGAATGCCCGCGGCTGGACGGCTTGGTGACCGCCGCGGTCGCCGCCTGCCGCGCGGCCCGCCGGCCGCTGAGCCTGCTGTGCCTGGAGCTGACGGGGCCGGGCGAGCTGGCCTTCGTGCTGGGGCCCGATCGCGCGGAGCAGGTGCTGATCGCCGTGGCTCAGGCCTGCGACAACGTGGAATATGAGGGCGCGCGGTGGCTGCCGACGTCCGAGACCCGTTTCGCGGTCGTGCTGCCCGACTGCGGCCGAAGGCAAGCCGTGCAGTTGGGCGACCAGCTCATCGCCAAGCTGCGGAGCAAGATCGGCGCCGTGGCCGGCGACGCCTCGGCCACGGTTAGCCTGAGCGCCGGCGCGGCCACCGTCTCGCTGCCGCCCCGGAACTTCCCCGCCCGAGAGCTGATCGACCGCGCCGGCCGCTGCCTCTACGCCGCCCGCGCCGCCGGCGGCGACTGCCTGAAGAGCATCGAGATCCTGTAGCGATCCTCGTACCGAGGCTCCGCGTCGGAACGCACTGCCTCGCAGGCTCCGCCTGCCGGCAGCAGGGCAGCACACGCCCCATCCATCGCTACCTCCACTCTTGACCCGCTACCCTTGGTCCCTACGATTCTCCAGCGGCGGCCGACGGTTACAATCATGTAGACGGTCGAGATCGGTGGTGAGTTGATGGGCCACCCAATTCGGCCAGGCCTCGGTCAAGGAACTCCTCGCGGACCTTTCCCACGCATGTTCGGCTGGCTGAAAAACCGTCGCCGACGCGAGCTGCTCGGGCAGCCGTTTCCGGACGAATGGCGGAGATGGCTCCAGCAGAACGTGGCGCTCTATCGCCGCTTGCCCGAGCCGCTGCGGGCCAGGCTGCACGACCTGGTCAAGGTGTTCGTGGCCGAGAAGCACTGGGAAGGCTGCGGCGGCCTGACGATGACCGACGAAATCCGCGTCACCATCGCCGGCCAGGCCTGCCTGATGGTGGTGGGCGTCGAGCCGAACTACTACTTCGACCGAGTGGAATCGATCCTGGTCTATCCGGACACGTACCTCATGCCGGAACGTGCCCACGGGGGCGGGTGGCTAGTGGAGGAAGACACGGAGATGCTGGGCGAATACCATCACCACGGGGCGATCGTGCTCTCCTGGGCAGGCGTCTTGAAAAAAGGGCGCGGCCTCGCGGACGGCAACAACCTGGTGCTGCACGAGTTCTCGCATCACCTGGACGGGCTGGACGGAGGGATGGACGGCACGCCGCCGCTGGGCAGCCGGCAGGAGTACCGGAGCTGGGAGCGGGTGACCGACGCCGAGTACCGCCGGCTGGTACACATGGCCGACCGCGGCCGGCCGACGCTGTTGGACAGCTACGGAGCCGAAAGCAAGGCCGAGTTCTTCGCCGTGGCCACGGAGTGCTTCTTCGAGCAGTCGCGCGAGCTGGCGCGGCGGCATCCGGCGCTCTACGAAGTACTGCGGCGGTTCTATCGGCTCGACCCGGCGGAGTGGGGAGGAGAGAGCGAAAGCCGGTAGGACGGATTGGAAATCCGTCCTACAAAATCGCCATCAGACGCGCCTGGGGCCGCTGCCGCCCAAGCCAACCTGGTTGAAGCGCGAGGCCACGGCGCTGAACGGCTTCTCCAGGGCCTCGATCGAACCCTGCAAGTGGGTGACCGATTCTTGCAGCTCTTTGTGCTGCTTGTCCGCGCGGTGGGCGAAATGCTTGAGCAGCAGCTCGCACTGGTCCAGCCGGTCGTGCATGCCGGCCACGAAGTCTTCCCACGAGACCACGGCCCCAGCCTCGGCCTCCCGCGGCGCGCGGAGGCGCAACAGCAGCAGCCAACCACCGCTGGCCAAGCCGCCCAGCGCGGCAACGACCACTGCTGCCCAGAGCCAGAACTGGACGCTCGACAGGTCCGGCAGGAAGTCGAGGAGTTGGTCGATCACGCCTGAGCTTCTGAAGATTGGCCACGGACGGATTGGAAATCCGTCCTACATAGCTTCGCACCGTCCTAGCTGCACACCCGTCAT
>JBGQHD010000913.1:0-2662 GCA_041497795.1 Planctomycetia bacterium | reverse complement strand
TAAGCGCCCTACACCCCCCCCGGGTCCGCCCGGGTTGGGGGGACCTACAGCGTTGGGGCTGGCTGTAAAGCCTGCCCCACGGCGCACCGGCTGCTAGCATCCCCCATGATGAGCGCCACGCTAGGCCAGCAGCTCCTTCACCACGCCGCCGGCCGGCACCAGACGGTGCGGGCGGTCGAGCTGGTCGCGCAGCTCTTCCTCCGGGCGAATGCCCAGACAGTGGTAGATCGTGGCAATGACGTCGCCGGGCACCAGGGGATCGCGGGCCGGGAAGGCGCCCGTGCGGTCGCTGGCGCCGTGGATGTAGCCGGCCCGGATGCCGCCGCCGATGAGCATCAGGCTGTAGCAGTAGTTCCAGTGGTCGCGGCCGGCCTGACTGGCGTTGATTTTTGGCGTGCGGCCGAAATCGCCCAGCACGGCGATCAACGTGCGGTCCAGCAGCCCGCGGTCGGCGAAGTCCGCGACCAGGCTGGCGCAGGCGGCGTCGAATTGCGGCAGCAGCGTCCCCTTCAGCTTGACGAAGTTGCCGCCGTGCGTATCCCAGGTGGCGTTGGCGTCCGGCGCCCAAGAGATGGTCACCATCCGCGTGCCGGCCTCGATCAGCCGCCGGGCCAGGAGCACGCTTTGGCCGTAGATATTGCGACCGTAGGCGTCGCGCACCTTGCCCGCTTCCTCGGCGATCCGAAAGGCCCGCTGCGTGGCCTGCGACGTGAGCAGGTCGAACGCCCGCTGCTGGAAGCGATCGATCGTAGCCGGAGCGGCGGCGGCCACCTGGCGGTCCAGGTCGTGAAACAGCGCCCGGCGCACGTCCATCCGCTGGGCCGAGACGCCGGCCCGCAGGGTCAGCTCCGGCACGTCGAAATCGCGGGCATTGGGGTCCTTGAGCACGATCAAGGGATCGTAGGCGGCCCCGATCAATCCGCCGAAGAAGCCCGGCTGCGGCGGCCCGCCCGCGCCTTCCTTGGTGATATACGGCAGATGCACGTGCGAGACGACGCCAGCCCGCGGCGGCCGCAGCTTGGCCAGCACGGAGCTGATCGCCGGGTGATCGTGCGGCGCGGCGCCGACGGCCACGTTGGCGTCTCCCCGGTCATGCCCGGTGAGCGAAGTGTACACCGCCGCCGCGTGGGCATTGTTCACGCTGTGGTGCATCGACCGCACGACGGCGGCCCGGTGCATGTGCTTGGCCAGCCGCGGCAGGTGCTCCGAGATTTGATAGCCGGTCAGCGACGTGGCGATGGGCCGGAACTCGCCCCGGATGCCGTCGGGGGCCTCCGGCTTCATGTCCCACATGTCCAGGTGGCTCGGCCCGCCGTCGAGAAAGATCAGCACGCAGGCGTCCGCCGCCGGCTTGGTGCCGCTCCGCTCGGCGCGCACCTGGGCGGCCAACAGCCGCGCCAACGGCACGCCCATCAGCCCCAGGCCGCCGATGCGGAGCAAGTCTCGTCGGGAAACGCTGGGCATGAACACGCTCCTCACGTGGAGCACGCGGCTCGCGTGCCCACAACCTCGATTTGACGCACGCGGGCCGCGTACGCCACGTCGATGGCCTTAACCATAGCCCAGGCGGGCAGTCGTGCAAAGCGCGGCGGTAGTGATCCTGCTGTTTCCTTCGTCATAGCGCGAACCAAAAGGGTAACCACAAAGGACACGAAGGGCACGAAGGACAAAAGCCTCGAACCGAGCTTTCCTTTGTACTACTAACCTTCGATTTCTTTGTACCTCTCGAAGATTTTGACCACGGATGACGCGGATGGCACGGATAAGTGCGAGTAGACATTGGTAAATCCGTGTCATCCGCGTTATCCGTGGTCTCTTCGGTTGCGGCTACGCCGCGCCGGGATCTTTGTGTCCTTCGTGGTTTCCCTCTTCGCTGTACCGCCGACGTGCTTGACGGCACGATCCGAGCCTAAAGCCCTCAGCCAATCCGTTGAGGCATATAGACATCGGCAGGTTATCAGGCTCCTAAGTCGCACTCGCGCCCTTCGCCCCGCTAGAGGCATTCGCGCAGATCGCCCCAAACTGGTAGCACGTGTAGCATGCCCCGTGGTCGATGGCGAACGGCACATTGGCCTCGGCCAGCGTGTCGCCGAGGCGCGCCGCGGCGGACTCGATCAAGATCGGGCAGACGTACACTCCGCGGTCGGTGACAATGCGGCTATGTTCACAGACGAGTTGCGTCACGTCGTAGCCCTCGAGCATCTCGGCCGTGACGCGCTCGCTGGCGAGATAGCCGTGAGTGCGCTGGGCTTCGGCCCCGATCCGCAGCGTCGGCAGAATCTTCAGCCGCGGGCGGGCATAACCGGCGGCACGGAGCGTTTCGACGAATTGCCCGACCACGCGCGGCTCGTCCTCATCCGGCCAGGTGCGGGCCGCCGTGATGATCGGCAGAAAGCCGTGCTCGACCAGCTTCGCCACGCCGCGCAATGCGCGGGCAAAGGTCCCCTCGCCGCGGATCGGGTCGTTCATCCCCGGCGAAAAGCCGTCGATCGAGACGCGGAATTCCAGGCTGTAGAGACTCTTCGCCTCGGCCCGGGCAAGCGTCGTCAGCCACTCGTCCTTGAGCACCGTGCCGTTGGTCAGCACGGTGGCAGGGCCATAGCGCAGCGTCTCGACGAGAATTGGCACCATCTCCGGATTGAGGAACGGCTCGCCGCCGGTG
>JBGQHD010000912.1:0-2665 GCA_041497795.1 Planctomycetia bacterium | reverse complement strand
CTTGAGCTGCGCCGCGGTCATCAACTTGGCGTCGGTTGCCGCCGGTTCACCGCGCCGGGGGTTCGGCCCGGCTCGCTGCCGGCTGGCGACGTCCGCCGGCAGCGACTCGGCGAAGCGTTCCTGCCAGTCCAGCTCGCCGCGCGGCAGCTCGTCGAGGAACATGCTGGGCACGGTGATCTTGATCTGGCCGCGGAACATCCGCCGCCGGGCCAGGCTGAGCTGTAGCTCCTCGCGGGCCCGCGTGATGCCCACGAACAGCAGCCGCCGCTCTTCTTCCTCTTGCTCGGGGTGCTCCCGGCTGCGCTCGTGCGGCATCAGCCCTTGCTCGAGCGCCACGATAAAGATCGCCGGGAACTCCAACCCCTTGGCCGCGTGCACGGTCATCAAGGTCACTCGGTCCGTCTCCGACTGCCAGGCGTCGGTGTCGCCGACCAGGCTGGATTCCTCAAGGAAGGCTTCCAGGGGGTAAGTGGTGAGTGGTGAGTGGTGAGTGGTGAGTAGCGATACACCCGCATCGTCGCTGCCCTCTGCCCCCTGCCCCCTGCCCCCTGCCTCCTGCCCCCTGGCTTCCTGCCAGCGCTCGTCGAATTGCCGCGCGGCCGAGAGCAGCTCCTGGATGTTCGCGTAGCGCTGCTGGTCCTCTTCCGCCTCGGAATCGCGGAACTGTTCGTCATAGGCCGTTTCGCTGAGCGCGTGGCCGAGGATCTCTTCCACGGGCCGGTGCGCCAGCTCGCTCAAGTGGTCGATCAGCTCGACGAAGCCCAGCAGCTTGCGGGCGGGGGCCGCGCCCAGCGTCTCGACCTGCTTGGCCGCGCGGGCCGCGGCCAGCAGCGTCAGCCCCCGCTGCCCGGCGTGCTCTTGCAGCCGTTCGAGCGTGGTCGCGCCGATGCCGCGCGTGGGCTCGTTGACCACTCGCAGGAAAGCCACGTCGTCACGCGGGTTATTCACCAGCGCTAGGTAGGCGAGGATGTCTTTCACCTCCTTGCGCTGATAGAACTCGACGCCGTTGACGATCTGAAAGGGGATGCCTCGTCCGTGGAGCGCCGCCTCGAGCGCCCGCGACAGCGCGTTGACGCGATAGAAAATGGCGAAGTCCCGCGGCCGCCGCCCGCCGCGAATGGCCGCGGCAATCTGCCCGGCGATATCGGCGGCCTCGTCCGCCTCGTCGCGGTATTGCACCACGCGCACGGCGCGGCCTTCGTCGTTATCCGTATACAGGCGTTTGGCCTTCCGCAGGCGGTTGTGAGCGATGAGCGAGTCGGCCACGCGGAGGATGCGCTGCGTACTGCGGTAGTTCTGCTCCAGCCGCACCACGCGCACCTGCGGGTAATCGACCTCGAAGTCCAGGATGTTCCGCAGGTTCGCCCCCCGCCAGCCGTAGATCGACTGGTCCGGGTCGCCGGTGACCGCTAGGTTCGGATGGTCGATCGACAGCGACCGCACCAGCGTGTATTGGGCCAGGTTCGTGTCCTGGTATTCGTCCACCAGGATGTAGCGGTAGCGCTCGTCCAACTCGGCCCGCAGCTCGTCGCTTTCGCGGAGCATGGTCACGACGTGCAAGAGCAGGTCATCGAAATCCACGGCCCCGCTCGTCAGCAGCCGCGATTGATACAGCGGATACACGTCGGCCACGATGGCCCCCAGCGGGTTGCCGCTCTTGGGCTGATAGCGATCGTGTGTGATGAGCGAGTTCTTGGCCGTGCTGATGGCCGCGGCGATCCGGTCCGGCGTGAACCGCGTCAGGTCGCGGTGTACTTCTCCCAGGGCACGGCGCAGCACCCGCAGGCTGTCGGCCGTGTCGTAGATGACGAAGTTCGGCTCCAGGCCCACCAGCCGGGCGTGCTCGCGCAGCAGCCGGGCGCAGAAGCGGTGGAAGGTGCTCATCCACACGCGCGTCTGCGGGGCCATCCGCGAGACGCGCTCGCGGACCTCGTCGGCCGCCTTGTTGGTGAACGTGAGCGCCAGGATCTGGCTGGACGCAATGCCCTGCCGCAGCAGGTACGCGATGCGGTGGGTGACGACGCGCGTCTTGCCGCTGCCCGGCCCGGCCAGGATCAAGAGCGGCCCGTCCACGTGCGTGACGGCCTCGCGTTGGGCAGACGTGAGCGAATCGAGAATTGGGTCCACTAGGACACAACGTATAGAAAACCGCCGCAAGTGCCAAGGCAACGTAGTAGTACGCACACTCCGTGTGCCGTCCGCGTAGAACGGAAATCATACGCACCGACCGACCGCCCGACTCGCCGCTGCACTCGATTGAAAGAATCACAAACCTGCCGGACACTGCGCAGGCCGTCCAAGCCACAGAAGTTAATCACGCTACCAACCCACCGCGGTCGCACCACCTTTTGTAAAATTGACTCCCAAGATCCGGGCAAACTTAAGGGCCTGGGCCCACCCTACGCGCTGGCGGATCTCAGAAATTGGTGGGCGATGCCCACCCTACGCCACGCGGAACACCTGCTCGCCGTCGCCTTCGGTGTTGAGCTTGCCGATCTTGTGGGTCACGGCGTGGGCCATGGCGACCAGGGTTTGGAACGTGCCTTCTTGCACGATCTCGTCCTTCTGGTTCATGAGCTGCCGCTTCCAGGTGACCGCGCCCTGGCGGCGGCCGTGCGGCCGTTTGTCGAGGATTTCCGTGATCACGTGCACCGTGTCCCCCACG
>JBGQHD010000911.1:0-2671 GCA_041497795.1 Planctomycetia bacterium | reverse complement strand
GCTGTGCAACCTGGTCAGCGACCGCACGGCCCATTTCGCCTCGAACCTGGGCGTGATCGAGCTGTGCCTGGCCCTGCACACGGAGTTCGACTTCGCCCGCGACCGGCTGATCTGGGACACCGGGCATCAAATCTATCCACACAAGCTCATCACCGGCCGCTACCACGAGTTACCCACCATGCGCCGCAAGGGCGGCCTGATGGGCTACCCCAACCCGGCCGAGAGCGACTACGACCTGTTCATGACCGGCCACGCCGGGTGCAGCATCTCGACGATGCTGGGCCTCAAGACCGGCGACGACCTGGCGGCCGACCCGGCCCGCGACGACCCCTGGCACGTGGCCGTGATCGGCGACGGGGCCCTGCCGTCGGGCATCGTGTTCGAGGCCCTCAATAACGCCGGCGGCCTGCGGAAGCGGATGATCGTGGTGCTGAACGACAATAAGATGTCGATCTGCCCGCGCGTCGGCGGCCTGGCGGCGTATCTCGATCGCGCCCGCACCAATCCGGTCTACAGGAGCTTCAAGTACGAGGTGCAGCGGGTACTCAAGAGCGTGCCGCTGGTGGGCGAGCCGACCGAACGCTTCCTCTGGCAGCTCAAAGAGGCGGTCAAAGCCTGCTTCCAAGGCGGCATGCTGTTCGAAGAGCTGGGCTTCCATTACATCGGCCCCATCGACGGCCACGACATGGCCAAGCTGCGGCGCTACCTGAAGATGGCCCGGCAGGCGAACCGCCCGGTGCTGCTGCACGTCCTGACCGAGAAGGGGCACGGCTTCAAGCCGGCCAGCGAAGACCCCGTGTTCTTCCACACGCCGGCCCCCTTCGTCCGCGACGCTAGTGGCGAGATCATCTCGATCAAGAAAAGCTCGACGCGGGCTTACACCGACGTGGCGGCGGACGCGATCTATGCCGCCATGCAGCGTAACCCGCGCGTCACCGTGCTGACCGCCGCCATGTGCCAGGGGAACAAGCTCGACCGCGTCCGCGACGAAATTCCGCAGCGATTTTTCGACACCGGCATTTGCGAATCGCACGCCGTGGCCTTCGCGGCTGGACAGGCCAAAGCCGGGCTGCGGCCGATCGTCGATATCTACAGCACGTTCTTGCAGCGGAGCTACGACCAGATCTTCCAAGAGGTCGCCCTGCAAAACCTGCCGGTCGCGTTCATGCTCGACCGCGCCGGGCTGACCGGTCCCGACGGCCCCACGCACCACGGCAACTTCGACCTGGGCTACCTGCGCGTGTTCCCCAACATGGTCGTGATGGCCCCCGGTGACGAAGCGGACCTGCCGCTGATGCTCGATTTCGCCCTTGAGCACGCCGGGCCGACCGCCATTCGCTATCCCAAAACCAAGGCCGAGCGCGTGACGCGCGACGCGGCTCCCGTGGAACTAGGCCGGGCCGAGGTCATCCGCGAGGGACGCGACGGTGTGATCCTCTGTTGCGGCACATTGCTGCCGAGCTGTTTCACCGCCGCGGAGAAGCTCGACGGGGAAGGGATCGACGTCGGCGTCATCAACGCCCGCTTCGTCAAGCCGCTGGACGCCGAGACGATCCTGCGGGCCATCGAGCAAGCCGGCTTTGTCGTCACCGTGGAAGAGGCCGCGCTCATGGGCGGCTTCGGCAGCGCCGTGCTCGAAGCGGCCGCCGACGCCGGCATCTCGACAGCCCATGTCCGCCGGCTGGGCATCCCCGACCGCTTCATCGAGCACGGCGAGCGGAACGAGCTGCTGGCCGACCTGGGCCTCGACGAGCCCGGCATCGCCGCCGCCTGTCGCGAAATGGCAGAGCGGTTCCAGCCGACTCCCGCCCGGCGACGCCGCGTGAGCTAGCCCAGCAACCTTAGGGAAACTCGGAACAGTCCTCGGGTAACAGTGACTTGAAGCCGTCGCGCTCGATCTTGTAGACGCCGAGCCAATTCTGTGAGTTGCCTGGGAGCCGCCGCGTTCGCTTGTCGTTGACAATGCCACGCCATCCGCGAAAGCAGGCAAAACCCAGTTCGGCAATACCGTCGCCATCGATGTCTTCGAGCAGAGCCCGCTGCTCTGCCTGGCGCGTGCTGGTAACGAAGCCTTTGACGCTCACGCACCGGTCATCGACGAGGAGAATGGCAAAGCACTGCTGGGTGGGCGGGATGCCTCTGATCTCTTCGCTACTGACCACGACTTCCGCAAGCGTGCCATCGGATAGCAGGAACACCTGATAGGTAGGCGCGTCGAAGGGATGGTCGAAGCGCGCCGCCACGGTAGACGGGAGATCCGAGCCTTTGAATGCCAGAGCAACCTTGCTTTGCACTCTCGCGAGCCGCCGCGCCCACGGAGACGTCTTCCACTTCGATTCGTCTTCCAGCCACTCCCCTGGTTTCGGTTCGGCGGTCAACGCAATCACTTTAGCGGGACGCAGCGTCTCATTGAGCCGCCTCCAACTGGGCGCGGGATCAAAGGTCCCATCGTAGGTCACCTCCACCTCGCGCAGGCTTCGCAAATCGCACAACAACTCGGCCGTTTCCTCCGCTGCCGCACCGGGTATCGCCACCCGGACAATGCGCTGCCCATAGCCCGGCACACGGCATAGCCCCAGCAGGCTCCAGCCGGTCGGCTCGCACTCGGCGTCGCCGCCCAACGCGCGCAGTGCCGCGATGGCTTCCACGCCGGTGCGTTGCTCGCGCAGGC
>JBGQHD010000910.1:0-2674 GCA_041497795.1 Planctomycetia bacterium | reverse complement strand
CCGTGGGGCCGGATGACGTGGTGCTGGAAGTCGGCACCGGCACGGGCGGGCTGACGGCGTTGCTGGCCGCCGATGCGGCCCACGTGGTCACGGTGGAGATCGACCATCGATTGTTCCAATTGGCGAGCGAGGAGCTGGCCGGGCTGCCCAACGTGACCATGCTGCACATGGATGCACTCCGCAACAAAAACAACCTGCATCCGGACGTGCTGGAGGCGGTGAAAGGACAATTAGCGGCGGCACCCGGGCGGCATTTCAAGCTGGCGGCCAACCTGCCGTATAGCATCGCCACGCCGATCATCAGCAACGCCCTGGCCCTTGAGGTCCCGCCGCGGACCATCACGGTCACGATCCAGAAGGAGCTGGCCGACCGCATCCTGGCCGCGCCGTCCACCAAGGACTACGGCTCGCTCAGCGTCTGGGTGCAGAGCCAGTGCCGGGCCACGCTGGCGCGGGTCATGCCGCCGGACGTGTTCTGGCCGCGGCCCAAGGTTTCCTCGGCCATCGTGCACCTGGAACTGGACGACGCGCTGCGGGGGGCGATTCCGGACCTGGACTTCTTCCATCGCTTCGTGCGGGGGATGTTCTTTCACCGCCGCAAGTTCCTCCGCGGCGTGGCGGTCAGCGCCTTCAAGAACGAGCTGTCGAAACCGGAGGTCGATGATGTCCTCACGTCCCAGCAGCTTGGCCCCACGGCCCGGACGGAAGAACTCAGCGTCGAACGGCTGCTGTCGCTGTGCGAGGCGTTCCGCGGCAAGCTGGCCGCGGCCGGACATCCCAGAGTAGGTCCCGCGAGCCGAGCGGGACCGGATGCGGAAACACACGTGGCCAGGGGCGAAGAGCCGAACCCATGACGTCGCGCTAATGGCCCCCTCGGTCGCGTCGCGCAGCCTTCGCCGCGGATGAACCGGACTTCGAGGCGGCGACTTCCGCCTGGCTGGCTTGCGACACGATCGCCTCCAATCGCGTCAGCTCCTCGGCCAGCGACTCGCGTTCGGCCTCGCTCAGCGGCGGCCCGCCGAAGCGCACGCGGTAGTAGGCCTGGACAATCGGCGACAGCAGGGGCGCCGCGGCGACCGTTAGCGGACTTCCGGCCAGCGTGCCGGCCGAGTCGGCGGCAAACTCCCACGGCGTTTGCGTCTCGCGGCGGCATAAACCGCAGCGTTCCAACAGGCGCTCCAGCCGCACGTAGAAGTCCACGTGCGGAATGCCGCGGCGACGCAGCGCGGCGCGGCGACGCCAGCTCCGCACGCGCACCAAGAGCATCCGCAGCAGCTTGTAGAGCCCGACCAGCAGGAGTTGCAGGCCGATCACCACCAGGCAGGCCCGCCAGTTGAAACTCTCTTGCGACCAGCCATCGCCCACCAGGGCGGTCACCAGCCAGTGCAGCACGGCCTGCCAGGTTTCGCGCTGGAACAAGACGGCCAGCGGCTGCACCAGTTCCTCTTGCCGGTTGGCATCCATGCCCAGCACGTACCGCGACCACAGAAAGTTCAGATAGTTGCTGACCTGTTTCCAACTGGGCGATTCCTGGACGACGGCCACTCCCTCGCCCGGCGTGGGGTCGAGCCGGAGCCAGCCCAGCGGCCGCTCGTCCTGGAAGATCCAGGCCTCGACCCAGGCGTGGGCTTCGAGCTGGCGGACTTCGTAGTAGCCGCCCAGGGAGTTCCATTCGCCCCCTTTGTAGCCCACCACCAGCCGCGAGGGGATGCCCTGGCTGCGGAGCATGAGGGCCAGCGCGGAGGCGAAATACTCGCAGTGGCCTTGCTTGCCTTCCACCACGAATCGGTTGACCGGGTCGGAATCGGCGCGGGAGGGCTTGCGTGGCGGAGGGTTCAGCGAGTACGAGAAGTTGCCCTCGTAATGCAGGTAGCGCTCCAGGGCCAGGGCGGCCTCGCGGGGGTTCCGCCGCGGATCGAGGTTCGCTCGTTGCAACACGCTCGCGGCCACGTCGGCCAGGCCGCGCAATGGGTTGCGTTGTTGTTCGACCACCTGCCGGCGGCGGTCTTCCGGGTTCTGGGGGTTGTAGGGCAGGTCTTTTTCCGGCACGTACAAGCCGGCAAACGGCTCCAAGAGCTCGGTCTTTTGCTCCCAGCGATACGGCTGGTCCTCCGGCCGAAACTGGACCTGCCGGCCGCTCTTCAGGCCGGTGGTCAGCAGTTGGTACGTGAACCTGCGGTTGCGACGATTGTCGGGGCGGTCGTGTTCGTCCGTAGCGGCTATCCTTGTCAGGTTCGAGGGCTCCGGCCCCGGCACCCGCTGCGACGGCTCGAGCGTGAACACGACGGTCGACGTGAGCCGCTCCAACGTCACTTCGAAGAGCACCAGGTCGTTGTCGCCCGCGTCGGGCAGCACGTCGCGCGCCGCGACATCGTCCAACGGCGCGGTCGTGACGCCGGGCCAATCCTCGGATCGCCACGAGCCGGCGCTGTAGCGTCCTAGCGCGGTCCCGCGCAGCCAGGGCTGCTGCAGCAATTCGTAGGGGCGACCCGGCCGGCCGTTCTTATAGTCGGTCAGCCGGATGCGCATGACCGAGTCGGGGTTCTCGCGGATGCGGGTGACGTCCCGCAGCATGACGCGATCGGAGAACCCGGTGAGCGCCGTCCCCCCCGCGGAGCCGGCGAACCCCGCTTGCTGCTGCCCCGGACGAGGAATGACCACGAACACGGCCGGG
>JBGQHD010000909.1:0-2676 GCA_041497795.1 Planctomycetia bacterium | reverse complement strand
GCGCTGGAGACCACGTAGCCGTCCGACGAAATCACCAGGCCAGTGGTCGGCCCGGTGCCCAGCAGCACTTCGCCGACCTTCTCCAGCCCGCCGATGGTTTCGATCTGCACCACCGACGGCTCAACCCGGGCGACGGCGTCGCGAATGGCCTTCTGCTCGAGGTCGAACAGGCGCTCGTCGGCGCGGACCGTGGAAAAGATCGCGAGGAAAACGACCGAGGCAATTAGCGGATTACGGCGGGCAGGCATCACGTGCTCCAGTATCAGCTTCCCATTACAGACGCACAGAGGTCACAGAGAACCGTCGCTCCTCTGTGACCTCTGCGTGGCTGCGGTTCAACGGATCGTCACGGTATGAGCGGAGTCTATTTGGCCTTCAGCGTGAATTGCAGCAGCTTCTTTTCTCCCCCCTTCTCCTCGCGCATCACGCTGAGCGTGATCGTGTCGTCCCGGTCGATGTAGCTCAGCTCGTCGCGCAGGCTGCGGCACGATTTGATCAGCCGCGGGTTGGTGACGCGCGTGTCGCTGATGAAGATCACCAGGTCGTCGGGCATCACGCCAGCCAAGGCCGACGGCGAGTTGGGCCGCACGTCGTCCACGAACGGCGGCGTGCGCTCCAGCACATTAGGCACCAGCACCAGCCCCAGCAGCTCGAGCGTCAAGGGGTTGGCGGCCGCCTTGGGCTCGTCGACTTCGGGCGTTTCGGTGATCAGGTCGCCCTTTTTCGCGATGATGTCCTGGGCCTTCTTGCGAAACACCTCCACCGGCACCGAATAGTTAAGCCAGGTGTTGTTGAACGAGTTCTTCAGCTCCTTGCCGAGCATGCCCAGCAGCTCGCCTTTCTGGTTGACCAGCGCGCCGCCGGCGGCGCCGGGGTTGTTGGTGACGGCGTCCAGCACGTACACCTCGCCACGGTAGGAGGTCTTGAAGGCGCCGCGGCGGGCCTCGAGCCGGGTCCGCGCGGAGATCAGCCCGTGCTGCACGCTCACCGGCTCGTCCCCCGTGGCGACGTTGTACAGATTGCTGAAGGCCAGCACGCGGGCGCCCGCTTCGGCCTCGGCCCCCTTGTCCAGGTCGAAGTGCGGCAGCTCCTTGCCGTCGATCTTCACCAGGGCCAAATCCAACTGCGGATCGGCCCCTTTCACCTTGCCCTCGAAGCGGCGGCCGTCGCCCAAGTGCACGATGATGGGATCGGTGTCCAGCACGTAGCTCCACACGGTGGCGATGTAGCCGTCCTCGGAGATGAGGAAGCCGCTCTGATAGGCCTCCAGGCCGCGAAAGCCGCCGGCGCCGTAGATCTTCACCATCTTCGACTGCACTTCGTCGATCACCTCGGCCCGCGCGACGTTTTCCCGCACGGGCGGGGCCCACAGCCACGCGCCCGCCAAGGCGGCCAAGGCCAGGGACCGAAAACGTGCGATCCGAGCAATGGGGCGTTTCACAACAAACCTCGCGACGGTTATGGGCCGATGTTCCCGCTTCTCATTTCGCAATGTTCTCGGCGCTGGCGGTGTTCTCAGCGCGGCGATGCTACTTCGCGAGCGTATAGGACGTAATCTTGTACGCTTGGTCGAAGTTGTACGTCTGATCGACGCCGGCGCCGCACCGCACCTGGATCGTGCGCGGCATTTGCCGGCCTTCGGTCTCGGCATAGTCGCTGAAATACAGCTCGCACGGATCGACGTCGTCAGCCGAAAAGAGCTCCAGCGCCATCAACTGCCCTGTGGCGGGATGGCAGAGAAACCGGGCTTCCACGCCCCCGTGCACGCCGACCAGGCAGTCCATCAGTTCCGTCTGTCCCGCCAGCGGCATGGTGCCCAGGTAGGTCACGCTGCCAAAATGCTCGATGCCCGTGACGAGGAACCGCCGCCAGAGGTGCAGGGCGACCAGCATGCCGCCGCTGCCCACCGGACGCAGGTCGTCGGCCAGCTTGGGATCCTTCGGATCGACGGGGATGCTCACCTTGCCGCCCGGCAACGCGGCCGACATTTGCGCCTCGGACAGCTCGAACGTCGCCGGCAGGCCGCCCGGCCCCTGGGCCGCGAGGGTCCAGACGCCCTTGAAGCCGGTGAAATCGCCGTGGCTCGACAGGGCCTTCCAGACGCGCTTCTGGGCCTCGCGGTTGAAGTAGAAGTTCACGTAGCCGTCGCGGGCTTCATAGAACTTGGCCACGCTGGCGGGCATCTCGCCGGCGCTGGGCAGCGTGGGCAGCTTCGGATCCATCTTGGGGATCGGCAGCTTGGGATCGCCCGGCCGCTTGTCGGGCTTGCCCGGCTTGCCGTCGGGCTTCTTGGGCGTGGGCGCTTCCTTGATCTTATCGGCCAGGGCCCCCTTGGCGTGCACGCCGGCCAGGCGGACGTTCAGGTCGTAGCTCTTGCCGTCGCGGACGATGGTCAGCGGCACCCGCCAATCGCGGGGGAAGATGCCCAGCACGTTCTTGAAGGCGTTGGCCGTGCGGATGTTCCGCCCGCCGAAGCGCGTCAGCTCGTCGCCGTAACGCACGCCGCGGCGATAGGCGTCGGACGACTCGAGGATGTTCTGGATCAGGGCGCGCCCCCTCTCGTCGCTGAACGCCTGGGCGCCCAGCGTGGCGTGGTCGATGATGCCGCCCGACTTCAGGTGGCCGAGGAAGAGCTTGATCTGGTTGCTCGAGATGGCGTAACCCACGCCCACGTTC
>JBGQHD010000908.1:0-2679 GCA_041497795.1 Planctomycetia bacterium | reverse complement strand
CACCCTGAGTGGCGTCGCTGCAGCCGGTCCCTAGCAAGCCGATGAGCAGCAGCGGCGCGGCCCCCGTCCAGCGCAAGAACGACAATGCCGACGCGATCCCTCGCTTACGCTTCGGGCTAGTGTCTGGCTCGCGCTTCGGGCTCGTGTGTTGGGCCATGGGCCGCTGCGCTCCGCGGCCGTGGGGCCGCCGTCAAACGATCCGTCGCCGAGGAAGGCGGCAGGGCTCCGTCACCCGCTGCGTGGGATCCAGCTATCCTTGGTAATCTGTATCGCTGGGCGAAATCTTTAGGGATGGTCCGTCTGTGCCGATCAATCCGCCCGACCGCCGCCAGAAGCCGTTAGGCGGACACTCTTGTCCGCCAGATTCGGCCAAAGTGTAGCCCTCACGCTCCGCGTGAGGTTCGTCACGCGGAGCGTGACGACTACAATCCGAGAAGACTGACCACTCTGACGGACAGGAGTGTCCGCGTTACAATCGCTGTTAAAAGATAGCGAATGTCGGGGGCAGCGACAAACTGCGAAAGCTTTGCGGCTGGCCGCGCCGATCTTTCGCCTTAGCAGGACCGGATTACTTCACTGAAGCACAGTGCCGGCTTGCCGGAAGTCCCACCGGACTTCCGCCTGACGACAGCTTTCGGATGCAGCAGCCGTCGAACGTCGCACACCCTCCACGGACGGTCCACCGAGCAATTTCCCTTGCTCTCGGGAGGACCAACAATGCCTGTCACTTCTCTGGCCCGCCTTCCGCGCGCGGCTCGACGTATTTCCTCACGTCAGCAGGCTCGGCCGCTTTCGATCCTGGTCGTGGACGACGGCAACCGGCAAGGCCTCGTCGATCTCCTGCGAAAGACGTTCGGCGACGCGACGCAGATTCGCGAATCGGACAGCGGCCTGGCGGCCCTGGAGATCCTCCGCCGCACGCGGATCGACGTGGTGCTGGTCGATCACCTGCTGCCCGACATGAACGGCCTGGAGCTGGTCTCCTCCGTGGCCGAGATGGCCGACGACACGGCCGTGATCTTGATGAGCGAACGGGGCACCGGCCGCATGGCCGCCGACGCCATCAAGTCAGGGGCGCGGGACTACCTCGACCGGCACGATTTGCAGGCCGAGGCCCTGGAGGGAGCCATCGTCGGGGCGCTGCGCACCGCCCGGCTCGAATGGCGGACCAGCCGCACGCTGGGCCGGCTGCGGCGGGACCAAGCCGAGGTGGACGGCCACGTCCGCGACCTGGCCCAAGAAGTGGGGCACAGCCTGAGCGACCTGGAGCATTCGGTGGGCGAGCTCAAACGGGTTGGGCACGAACCGCCGCTGCGGGAGTTGGCCCATCACTTCTCCGACGTCGAGCAGAGCTTGCGACGGTCGCTGGCGCTGTTGCACGCACTCAGCGAGCGCTCGGCTGACAGCGAGCGTTCCGCTGAGCCGTTGCAGGCGTAGCGCGTTGCCGGGTAGTGTCCTAATTCGCTGTTCAGAAGCCCGGCTTCTCCAAGAAGCCGGGCTTCTTTGGCGTCGAATTCAGACACCACCCGTTGCCGTCACGGCTTGCCCAGCAGCCGCGACGTCGAGACAATAAGATCGCTTGCGATGTTCGCCGCCAGACCGCCCTCGTGCACGCGGCGCTGCGCAGCCGGGCTGCACGGCCGACATGACACCGGCAGTCTGTTCTCTCCCGCAACGCCGATCTTAGAATCACGCCATGCCCAGTTGCGTCCTTGCTTATTCCGGCGGTCTGGACACGTCGGTCATCCTCTGTGACCTGCGCGACCAGCGGTACGAAGTGCACGCCGTGTACGTCGATCTCGGCCAGCCGTGCGAGGATCGGCAGGCCATCCTGGCCAAGGCCAAGCGCTGCGGTGCGGCCAGCGCCCAGATCGTGGACGCGCGCGAGGAGCTGTGCCGCGACTTTGCCTTTCCCGTCATGCAGTGGGATGCCAAGTACGAAGGCATCTATCTGTTGGGCACGTCGATTGCCCGGCCGCTGATTGCCAAGAAGTGCCTGCAAGTGGCCCGGCAGGTGGGGGCCGACGCCTTCGCCCACGGCGCCACGGGCAAAGGCAACGACCAATGCCGCTTTCAGCTTGCGGCCGAGGCGCTCAACCCGGCGGTGCGCGTGATCGCCCCCTGGCGCGACGCCGCGTTTCGCCAGCGCTTCCCCGGCCGTAGCGAGATGATCGCCTATTGCCAGGCGAAGGACATCCCGGTCAAGGCCTCGGCAGCCAAGCCCTACAGCTCGGACGAGAACTGCCTGCACATCAGCTACGAGGCCGGCAAGCTGGAAGACCTCGGCGTCAACGGCGTCGAGCTGGTCGAGTTCGGCATGACGGTCTCGCCGCAGGCCGCGCCGGACGAGCCGGAGCGGATCACGCTGGAATTCGAGGCCGGCGTGCCGACCAAGCTCAATGGCCGGCGGCGCGACGCCTTCCCGATGGTGGACGAGCTAAACCGCATCGGCGGCCGGCACGGCATCGGGCGGATCGACATGGTCGAGAACCGCTTCGTGGGCATGAAGAGCCGCGGCGTGTACGAAGCGCCCGGCATGACGATCCTCTATGAAGCCCATCGGCTTGTCGAGCAACTCACGATGGACCGCGACCTGATGCACCTCCGCGACCGGCTCGCCCCGGAAGTCGCCGAACTGGTCTATTACGGATTCTGGTTCGGTGCGAAGATGGACGCTCT
>JBGQHD010000907.1:0-2682 GCA_041497795.1 Planctomycetia bacterium | reverse complement strand
TGCCGGAAAATCCGGCACCGACTCTGCGGCTTTTTATCATCAGCCCGCCCCGCGCGTTGCCTTTTCGCAACGTAGACTTTTCGGTAGGACGGATTGTCAATCCGTCCGAAAGTAGCCGTCTCGCGGAGACGCCGTGCGGCAGGCTGGAAGCCTACCCCACTCATCGCGCGGAGCGAGATGGCTACTTTTACGAGCCGCCTTCCCGCCGTATTTCGCATGTCCGCCGGGTTTCCCACGATCGCTCCGCGCGCCCTCGGCTGGGTCGCTTGCCTTCTGTTGGCGAGCCAACTGGCCGGCGCGCCCGCGGCACGTGCTCAGACGGCGAGTGCGGGGCTCGCTGCGAATCTCCCCGCGCCGCTGGCCGTCGCCCTGTCGTACGACGAGGCCGAGCGCGACGTCTTCGCCAAAGCCGAAGCCGGCAAGCTGGTCACGGCCGAGCTGTTCTCCGCCGCGCTGGTCGCTGGCGGAGTCAGCGCGCCGGAGGAACACCAGGCCTACGAGGCGCGCTTTCGCCAGTTGGCAGGCCGGCTCCAGCGCCGCCTGCACGAAGCGGGCGACGGGGCAGACGACGCGGCCACGCGGGCGGCGGTGGTCCACGCCCTCCTGCACGAAGAGATTCTCACGGGGGCTTACGACCTCGGCTGCTCGCGCGTCTCGCAGGCAATGGATACCGGCCGCTACAACTGCGTGAGCGCGACGATCCTCTTCAACGCCCTGGCGGCCGAGGTCGGGCTGGAAACCTCCGGCGGCGAATCGCCCGCCCACGTCGTGAGCATCGTGCGCACGTTGGGCGCCCCGCTGCACGTCGAAACCACCTGCCCGCGCTGGTTCGAGCTGAGAGGCAGCGAGGCCGCTCACGTGGACGAGTCTCTCCGAGACTCGCATACGCGTCTCGGAGAGACGCGGCCACGTGCCGTCTCCGCCCAGGGCAACGGCCCGCCACCTCGGCCCGCGACGCCGAGCTATCGGACGCTCGAGACGCCACAGCTCGCGGCGCTGGTGTATTACAACGTGGCCGTCGATCTGGCCGAGCAGCGGCGGTTTGCCCAGGCGATCGCCGCCAACTACAAGGCCCTGCGGCTCGATCCGTCCGCCGGCAATGCCAGGACCAACCTGCTGGCGGCCATCAACAACTGGGCGCTCGACCTGGCCCAGCGGGACCAGTTCGCCGAGGCGATCGAGCTGCTGGCCCACGGCCGAGCCTTCGCGCCCGATCATCCGACGTTCGCCATCAACGATGCTGCGTTGCACGAACGCTGGGCGCGGTCGCTGGTCCAGCCAAAGTAGCCGTCTCGCTCCGCAAGACGAACGTGGGGTAGGCTTCCAGCCTGCCGCGCCACGCGGCAGGCTGGAAACCTACCCCACAAAGAATCACAGCCTCTTCGCAAGACGAACGGCAAGTCGCCACGCTCCATCTCGCGGAGCGAGATGGCTACTTTAATACGCCCCGCGGCGGCTCAGCACGCTGCCGGGCGTCCGCAGCAGCAGTTTCACGTCGGTGGCCAGGCCCTGGCTCCGCACGTAGCGGATGTCCATCCGCACCCAATCGGTGAAGCCGATCTCGCAACGGCCGCTCACCTGCCACAGGCAGGTCAGGCCGGGCTTCACCGCCAGGCGCTCGAGCTGCCAGGGTTCGTACTTGACGACCTCCCGCTCCACCGGCGGACGCGGGCCGACCAGGGCCATGTCCCCCTTCAGCACGTTGAAGAGCTGGGGCAGCTCGTCGATCGTCGTAGACCGCAGGAACCGGCCGATCGGCGTGATCCGCGGGTCGCTGCGGTTCTTGAAGACCGGGCCAGCCTGTTCGTTGGCTACCAAGTGCTGCAGCTTGTCGGCGTCCAGCCGCATCGTGCGGAACTTGAGCATGCGGAACTTCCGGCCGCGAAGCCCGATCCGCTCCTGAACGAAGAACGGCCGCCCCTTCGTGGTCACCAGCAGCACCAACAGCGTGACCACGATCACCGGCGACAGCAGGGCCGTTAGCGTCGCGGCCCCGGCGATGTCTAGCGCGCGCTTGGCCGCCAAGTATGCCCAGTGGCGATTGCCGCGCGCCTTGACCACCGGCAGGCCGGCCGCAAGGCGGCGAGCGGTTTCCTCCGGTCGAGGCCCCCCGACGCAGCGCGTGGCATGGCTGCGGCGATCGAAGGGGAACTTCGAGACGGAGTTGACAACTTTGGCCGAAGCGTTGACGGTTTGCATCGGGGCCCTCGCTGCGGTGCCAGGGGAAAGCCAGCGACGTGCCGCTCGTGCGCGGCGGCTGAGGTGCGCTGACCACGAAAGCAAGCGCTATGCCGCCCGAGAGGACGGCCCGCGCCATCCCCAAGGCCGTCATCGTAAGTCAGCCACACGCCGCACCTTGGTGAGGCCGACCCGAGCGGCACGGGCGTCGTGCGGCTTACGTCTCCACGAGCAGCGTTGCCTGCGGGCAACAACCCGTGGCGGCCCGGCAACACGCGCGGCCTGGAGGCCACACCGCGGCTGGTCTCGCCGCGCGACCCGTGGGGCAGGCATTCTTGCCTGCCTGCCCTGCCTGGCAGACAGGAATGTCTGCCCCACTACAGCCATTTCGGCTCGCGCTTTTCCAGGAAGGCGTTGAGGCCCTCCTGGGCGGCTTCGGTCGTGCGGGCGGTGGCACTGACGGCGGCGCCGGCGGAGAGCAGCGTGGCCAGGTGCTCGCCGACC
>JBGQHD010000906.1:0-2683 GCA_041497795.1 Planctomycetia bacterium | reverse complement strand
GCCAGGGCGATCGTGGGCTGCGGCCGCAGCCTGCCCGATCAGGAAATCGTCATCGTCGATCCTGCACGGTTCACGCGTTGCCCTGACGATCAGGTGGGCGAAATCTGGCTGCGGGGCCCGAGCATCGCCCAGGGCTATTGGCGGCGGCATACCGAAACGCTCGACACATTCGCCGCGCACCTGGCCGATACGTCCGGCGGCGAATCTCAATCGCCCTACCTGCGCACCGGCGACCTGGGATTCATGCGAGGCGGCGAGTTGTTCGTCACCGGCCGGCTCAAGGACCTGATCATCGTCCGTGGTCAGAACCACTATCCGCACGACCTGGAGCGCACGGCCGAGACCAGCCACGAGGCCTTGCGCGGCATGCCCGGCGCGGCCTTCACGGTGGATGCCGGCGGCCAGCAGCGGCTCGTCGTCGTCCAGGAGATTCAGCGTGGCCGGCGCGGCGAGGCTGCGGCGGCAATCGCGGCGATACGCCAAGAGATTCTCGCCGAGCACGGCATTGCGCCGGCCGACGTGGTCCTCATTCGTGCCGGCCGAATCCTCAGGACCACCAGCGGAAAAATCCGCCGGCACGCCTGCCGGCAGGCATTCGTGGACAGCACGCTGGACGAGCTGGCTCGCTGGAGCGATCCCCCAAAGGAGATCGACCAGGCCGGCGGCCATGTCTCGGGAACGAGCATCTTGGAAGTCAGCTCCTCGTGCGACGCGAACGAACGTCCAACGTCCAACGTCCAACGTCCAACATCGAACGAAGCCGATAGCATCCCCGACACTGTTCGACGTTGGACGTTGGACGTTGGACGTTCGACGTTCAACTTGATTTCCACAGACGCTCCGCCCCACGCGAATGGCGCCGGCAACGGCCGACATCAGCACCGCGCGACGTTCGATACCAACAGGCTCCGCCAGGATGTGCTGGCCGAAGTGCGGCGCATTGCCCAGACGGTCGGCAACAGCGTAACGCTCGACTCTACGTTGGCCGAGGCCGGGCTGGATTCCCTGGGGCGGATGGAATTGCTGGCAGCCCTGGAGTGCCGGCTGGGCGTTCGCCTTCCCGAATCGCTCGGCCCGGAGCTGCAGACCATCGGCGACGTGGCCGACGCGGTGCGGCAACATGCCGTAGGGCATCACCCTGCACAATCCGCCGCCTGGCCATCGACCGGGCCGTGCGACGAGGCGCCGGCGCTCGCCACCGAGGAGATCCCGCCGGAACACTACGACGTGGCACGGTTCCCCGAATGGACCGCGCTGGCCCGCGACGCCCAATGGCAGGAGCTGCTCGGGGCGAGCAATCCCTATTTCCTGGCTTCCGAACCCCTGCTCGGCCGGCGCGTGCGTCTCAACGGCCGCGAGCTGATCGACTTCGCCAGCTACGACTACCTCGGCCTGGCCTCCGACCCGCGGGTGACGGCCGCCGCCAAAGAGGCCATCGAGCGATACGGCACGAGCGTTTCGGGCAGCCGACTGGTCTCCGGCGAGCGGCCGCTGCACCAGGAGCTGGAGCAGGGTCTCGCCGCGTGGCTGGGCACGGAAGAGGCCGTGGTCTTCGTCAGCGGCCACGCCACGAACGTCACGGTCATCGGCCACCTGCTCGGGCCCCACGACCTGGTGCTGCACGACGCCCTGGCGCACAACAGCATCGTGCAAGGCTGCCGGCTCTCCGGCGCCCGGCGGCTGGCGTTTCCGCACAACGATGCCGATGCGCTGGATCGCCTGCTGACGAACCTCCGCGGCCACTACCGACGGGCACTGGTGGCCATCGAGGGCCTGTACAGCATGGACGGCGACGTGCCCGATTTGCCGCGGTTCGTCGAGATCAAGCGCCGGCACAAGGCGCTCTTGCTGGTGGACGAGGCCCATTCGCTGGGCGTGCTCGGCGAGCATGGCCGCGGGATCGGAGAGCACGTGGGTGAGCTGGAAGGCTACGGACTTCAGGCTTCAGGCTGCGGCCGAAGCCTGGAGTCTGAAGCCCGAAGCCCCCGCGGCGTCGATCTGTGGATGGGCACGCTCAGCAAGGCGCTGGCCAGTTGCGGCGGCTACATCGCCGGCCGCCGCGAGCTGGTGCAGTATCTCAAATACACCGCGCCCGGCTTCGTCTACAGCGTCGGCATCTCTCCACCCAACGCGGCGGCGGCCCTGGAGGCGCTCCGCGTGCTCGAAGCCGAGCCGCGGCGCGTGCAGACGCTGCACCAGCGGGCCGCGAGCTTCGTGCGGCTTGCCAAGCAACGCGGCCTCGACGTCGGCCGCTGTCAGGACACTCCCGTGGTGCCGATCCTCGTGGGCGACGCCGCCGCTTGCCTGCGGTTGTGGCAGGCCCTGGTCGAGCGCGGCATCCTCTCGCAGCCGATCTTGCCCCCGGCTGTGCCGGCCGCCTCTTCGCGGCTGCGGTTCTTCGTCACGGCGACCCACTCGGCCCAGCAAATCCGAGAGGCCGTGAAGATCGTCGCCGACGAATATCACCGGCTGACGAGCCAGCCGATGCCGGCGGCCGCCAGCTAGCCCACCGTCGCCTTTCGCTCCACGAAAGGACGTTCTTTCGCGGAGAAACTATGAGGGTTGGGTCGAGAGAAGAAAAAAAGTTCGGCACACTCGTTGGGAATAGTCGAATGTTTTTCATTCACCAACGAGGGCCGAACAATGTCCAAGGTTATCATGGTCGGGTGTGATTTGCACGATC
>JBGQHD010000905.1:0-2690 GCA_041497795.1 Planctomycetia bacterium | reverse complement strand
CACGCCGTCCACGGAGAGCACGACGCCAAACAGCCGCTTGCGCTCCTTAGTAATGTCCGGATTGCGCACGCCCAGGACCTTCTCGTAGTCCTTCTGCGTCGGCAGCCCGCAGTTCGAGAGCCGAATAATGAACTCGGCCTCGATGCTTTCACGCGGAATGATCGCGTAGAACTGGCCATGCGAGGGCGATTCCGGATTGCGCCGGGTCACGATCGTCGCCCGCCGATACGTGTCGCCGGAGCGCATCCACAGCTCCAGGCCCAATCGCTGGGCAAAGTCGGTACGGGAGCCCTCGTTCTCGAAGCCAAGTCCCTGGCTGGGCTTAATGGGCGTCTTGCCGCCGCGGCCATCGGCGAAGGCCACCACGGCCTCGACCTGGCTCTTTTCCAGGTTAATCGTTCCCAGCACGGCCGCATCGATGCCCACCTTGGCCAACGTCTCGGCCAGAGCGGGGTTCCGCACGCTAACCGACGCGGGATCGACTCCGGCGTCGGCGAACTCGCGGGCCAGCCCGAACTTATCCAAGAGCGTGAATTTCCCTTTCGCCAGTCCGCCCAGTTGTCGGCCAAGCTGGTAGTTGAGCGTGGCCTGCACGTAGAGCGCCGTCTCGTGGTTGGTCAGCGTGATCTTGCCGGTCGCGTCGCCGAAGGGGAAGACCGCCACGCGGAACGGCTTGGCCTTGGCGTCGGCGGCGAAGCGGTCCTTGATCCGGGCGTGAATCTTGCCGCCGGTCTCTTCCGCCACCGGCCGTAGCACGGCCGACCAGTCGCTCTCGTCCCCGTGGTCCAAGACCCGCAGCACGGGCGAGGCCCCTTGCAGATTGGCTACCAGGTTCGGCGTTTGCTTTAGCGAGGCGTCGCCCACCAGGCGCGGGGCCTCCTCGCTGACGTGCCGCGAAACGTATTCGGTCAGCCGGCCCCAGGTCACCTGGCCGCGATCGTCCTTGGCGGCGCCGTGCAGGCCTTGCAGCACAAAGTGAAAGAACACGCCGTGGCCGCCGCCGGCGTTGGCGGTTTCGTAAGACTTCTGCCCGGCGCGGCAGCCGAAGAGCACGGCCAGTCCCTCGGGCAGGGCGGTGACCTTGCTGCCGTCCAAGCCGCGGCCACGCGTAGGATCCTCGCGGCACGCATCGACGAGGATCAGGTTGCTGCCGCCGCCGCGGCGCTCGATCTCGGTGAAGAGCTTCCCGATCGCCAGCATCGTTTTGGCGTTCCCCTGCTCGGCATCGGCCGGGCAGAAGAACGATTCGGCCCGCAGCGCGCCGCCGCCTTCGACCTCGGCCTGCACGCCATGCCCGGCCAGGCCGACGAGCACCAGATCGCGCTTCGTGCGGCCGGTCAGCGTGGCCTCGACGGCGGAGTTGATATTCGCCAGCGTCGCCCGCTGCGTGCCCGTCGAAGTGCCGCGCAGCAGACGCACCTCCCACTCGGCATCCTGCAGCACGGCCGCCATCGCGTCGATATCGCGCTCCGCATACTCCAGATCGCGGAAGCCGCGCTTGTCGTAGGTGTTGACACCGATGAGCAGGGCGACCTTTTTGCCGGCCGGCGTTCCCGTTTGCGCTGCCAGTGGCAGTCCCATCGCGGCCATCGTCGCGGCCATGAGCGTGAACACGCCAGCCCGCCGGCCCACGGATTTCGACGTCATGTTTCTCACCTGTTTGCGGAGGTCACTCTGGTTCATTCAGCAAGAGCGGTTGCAGACCCGCCTGGGAGAAGCCAATGGTCACGGCTATTGAGCAGCGCATAGACGTAGGCCGTGTCCAGAAAGGCAGGTTCCATGCGCCATGCCTATTGCTTGCGGGCGTACGTCTGATGTTTGTCGGCAAGATCGTCGACGCCCATGTCGGTGGCGAGGCCGCCGATGCGAGTCAGCGGATAGTCTTGGTCCTGGATCGTGTCGATCTGAACGCGCAACCTTTGCCCGGCAGCGAGCTCAACAGGCTCGTCGGGGACGATCGCTCGGCCGTCGAAATGGGCGATAATGGTCTGTGACATGGTGCAGTCTCTTGGAGGCCTTGACCCACGTATTATATAGCCTATCCGGGCTTCCCGTCACACACCGTGTTCGCGGCAAAGAGCCACGCACCTTGCCTCGACTTCGACGCCCAAGACAGCGCGCGGCTGAGCCCCGTTCGCCTTGCTGCCATCGGGCGAAGGACCCTATGATTGCGCGGCGGCTGATCCAACCCTCCTCGCAGTGAACTCGGCCCTTGCTTCCCCTCCTGGCCATCACGATGGGCGATCCGGGCGGCATTGGCCCGGAGACGATTGCCGGGGCGTGGCGCTGCGCCGCGGTGCACCGCTGTTGCCGGCCGGTGGTCATCGGGCATCCGGAGATCATGCGCCGCGCGGCGCGATTGCTGAAGTCGAGTTCGCGGGTTGTGGAGATCGCTTCGCCCCAACAGGCCGAGCCGTCGCCGGATGTGATGCCTTGCCTGCCGTGCGGCTCGGATGATGCGATTTCCGCGCCCGTCGGCGTCGTCGATGTCCGGGGCGGCGGGGCGGCCTACGAGGCCGTGTTGAAGGCCGCCGATTTGGCTCTCTCGGGCGACGTCGATGGCATGGTCACGGCCCCGCTCAACAAAGCCGCGCTCTGGGCGGCGGGGCACAAGTATCCCGGCCACACCGAACTCCTGGCCGAGCGCTGCGGCGTGGGCGACTTCGCCATGATGCTCTACCTAGCTCCCT
>JBGQHD010000904.1:0-2694 GCA_041497795.1 Planctomycetia bacterium | reverse complement strand
CGCCGGGGTCGTTGCGGAAGTCGAGCACCTCGGTGCGGATTTCGCAGGCCAGCACCCGCTGGCCGGCGACGAAGACCCTGATGTCCGCTCCGGGGATTTCCTCTTGGATCGTCACCGGAGCCACGGCCAGGGAGGCCAGGTTCTGCTCGGTGAGGTGCTCGCGAGTCACCCGCTCGGTGTGTGCTCCGCCCTGGACGGGCTTGAAGATGCACTGCTCGTGACGATCCGCGAAGGCCAGGACCGCCTGGGGGTCGTTGGTCACCACGGTCGCCGGCACCGCCACGCCCAAGGCCGCCACGCGGGCCAGGGCGGCCGGCTTCGTTTGGTGCCAGCGATAGCCGGCCAGGCCGTTCACCCAGCGGGCCGGCAGACAGAGGAGCAGCGACTCCAGCAGGCTCCGCGCGTCGTTGGCGGCAATGAAGGCTTGCTCGGCATCGGGCAGCTCCGCCGCTGTCACGCCGCCATAGCTGCGCCAGTAGACCGATTCGATCTCGGCGAACTCCAGCATGCAACCGCCGGGGAAACGGATGGTCCCGCTGCCTGTGGCCGGATCGTGGCAGATTTGCAGCTCGCCGGGAAAGAGCTGGGTGTCGAGGAACTCCACGACGGCGCCTTGCGTCGAAAGATAAGCACGCATATGTTCCGCGTGCTCGTCGCGGTCATTTCCCAGGATTACAACGGCCATTCGGCTCTCTCGACAAAGAAAGTAGGGTGGGCATTGCCCACCAAATTGGGTTCTGGCTTAACCAAGATCCTGAATTGGTGGGCGATGCCCACCCTACGGAACAGCGAACAAAGACCACAGTACAACGGAGGAGGCACGTCATGCGTCATCCATTCGCGGGCATTATTGGACTGGAATCGCAAGCAGGCATTCAAGAAGCCACTGCCGAGTCCCGCCGCACGGCACTCAAGGCCATGCTGGCGGGGGTCGGCACCACGCTGGCGTCGGGCATGCTGGCGCCTGGCGTCAGGTCCGCGCGGGCCGACGATGCCAAAACGGATACGAGCGACCGGGCCGCCACCGGCCATGCCGCCTACCTGGTCGTACCCCGCGACTTTCGCGCGTTCCGGGCCGACCGTCGGCAGGCGCTGGGCGTGCTGGGCGACTACTATCGTGGCGCGCCGGACAGCAAGAATCTACGTGGCAAGGGGGGCTTTCTGGCCTGGCTGACGGCGGAAGAGGCCAAAAAGGTCGCCGCGGCCAACGACGTGGCCGAAGTGCTGGCCGTGGCGGTTGAAGACAAGCCCGGCCCCGGCACGCGGCGGGCCGCCACCAAGGAGCTGCGGCTGCTGGTAATCCCCGGCGGCTGGAAGACCCGTCCGGATGCGGCCAGCTACACGCCGACCGATAAGCTCATCCAGCAATGGTCCAAGCGGTTCGCAACGGTGAAAGACGTCTCATTCAAGGCCGGCGAGAACGACGGCGCGGTCGTCGTCGAAATCGGCGCCGGCGAGCCGCCCAAGGACCTGATCGCGGCGCTCAAGGAGCATCCGCAGCTCGTGGCCGTCGACTGGAAATACCCCGCGACCACCGCAGCCGCGGGCGAAGAAGGGGGCGCCACGACCCTGGCCGTCGGCGAGGAAGGGGGCGTGACCACGATGGCGATTGGCGAAGAGGGCGGTCCCACGACCACGCGTGTCGGCGAGGAAGGCGGCCCCACGACCAAGGCCCTGGGCGAAGAGGGCGGCAGCACCGAGCGCGTCGGCGAGGAAGGAGCGACCACGCTCGGATTGGGCGAGGAGGGCGGCCCCACGACCCTCGCCCTGGGGGAAGAGGGAGGCCGACCGAAGCCGACGCCCAAGACACCCAAGAAGGATTAGCAGGGGAAGACCCGCTTAAGGCGGCCCCTCGTAGCTGAACTCGCCAGAGTTCAGCCATTCCCGAAGTCTGGCGACTTCGGCTACAAGCGCGCTCACGCGGCCTTCTTGTGCGGCTCGGCGAGTTCAGGCGTCTTTCGCTGCTGGGCGGCCTGCCGTTGATTGGCCACCAAGAAGCGCAGCAACGTGATCTCGCGCTTCAGTTCCTCGAGCTTGGGCCCCTTGGCCAAGAGGCCCTCGACGAACTCCACCGGCAGCTCCACGCTCCGCCAAATTGCCCGGCAGGCCAGGCAATACTGCCGCCGGAAGAAGCCGCGCGGGTCGGCCGAGCACGAGAGCCGGCCGATCAGCTCCTCGTCGCCAGCGATCTGCGGCAGCGGCGCGTGCGGCGTGGGCCGAGCACAGTGAGGGCACCAGCGAGTGTTCTCGTGCTGCGTCATGGGAACCGCCCGTAGGGTGGGCATTGCCCACCAAAACCGCGCCTTGGTGGGCCGTGCCCACCCTACCGGAGTATCGGTGCCTTGGATGGCATCTCTTTGTCGAAAGCCGTGCTAGCTGGCACGGTCACCGCGGCCGGGGGCGGTCCCGGCGGCACCGCTAGCCCGCATTTCTCACCGCGCGGCGGGAAGGCGGGCGGAGGGGCTGGCGGGGCGGGTTGGCGCGGCGGGCGGCTTCGTAGCGGGGCGACGGCGAGCGGAGCGGTGGGCGGTGGGGGGCTGGTCGAGGCAGCTGGACGCGCGCGGGCGGCCTTTTTTCGCTCCGTGCGCAGTCCGGTAGCGCGTCGGGTGGTCGAATCGTCGAGACGAACGCCGCTGCCGCGGTCACGCCGGCGCGGGAGAAGGGGGCGGGAGCTGCCAGCGACAGAGGTTGTCG
>JBGQHD010000903.1:0-2704 GCA_041497795.1 Planctomycetia bacterium | reverse complement strand
TTGGCAGATGCACGTGATCGACCCGCAGGGCCAGGTGTACGACCCCAAGGTCTACAGCAACAGCTTTTGCAACTGGGCCGACGACCTCAACGGCGACGGCTGGGACGACCTGATCGTGGTCGATTTCCCCGGCAAGGAAACCTGGTGGTGGGAGAACCCCGGCAAGGCCGGTGGCGCCTGGAAGCGGCACACCTGCATCAAGGTGACGAACAATGAGAGCCCCACCTATCTGGATATCGACGGCGACGGCAAGCGCGAGCTGGTGTGCGGCACGAAGGACCCGGCGATCGGCAGCTACTACATCGTCGCCCGGCCGGGCCCCGATCCCACGAAGCCGTGGAACGTAACCAAGCTGTCGCAAGAGCTTAAGGACCGGCAGGCGGGATGGACGGGGCAGTTCTACCACGGCTTGGGCGTGGGGGACGTGAACCGCGACGGCCGGCTGGACGTGGTGATCCGCGACGGCTGGTGGGAAGGGCCCGCGAGGGACATGAAGGCCTCGGAGTCGGCCGAGTGGAAATTCCACCCGGCCCCCTTGGGCGCCATGGGCGGGGAATGCGCGCAGATGCACGTCTACGATTTCGACGGCGACGGCAAGAACGACGTGCTTTGTTCCAGTGCCCACAAGTACGGCATCTGGTGGTACCAGCAGACGGCCGACGGCTGGAAGATGCACGAGATCGACAAGAGCTTCTCCGAGTCGCACGCCATGTGCGTGGCCGACATCAACGGCGACGGCCTGCCGGATTTCCTGACCGGCAAGCGCTGGTGGTCGCACGGCACGGGCGAGAAAGGCTCCGACCAGCCGGCCGTGCTCAAGTGGTTCGAGCTCAGCCGCAAAGACGGCAAAGCGGTATGGACGCCGCACCAAATCGACGACGACAGCGGCGTGGGCACGCAGTTCGAAGTGGTGGACATGAACGGCGACAAGCTGCTGGACGTGATCGTGGCCAACAAGAAGGGGGCGTTCTACTTCCAGCAGGAACGCTCGGCAAAGTAGCGCTTGACGACAGCCGCGGCGGCACCCACTCCCGCGTCGATCTTTTCATACAGGATCTTGCCCTTCGTTATGATCTCCGTGTGGAACGACTCGCCCTCCTCCAGTCGCCATTTCAGGTCCTTCGGCGTTCGTACGAGGAGGTCCATCGGGAAGGGCGCAGCAATCTCCCGGCGAGAAGACTACGGCAATAGCTCACGGACCGCGATCCGCCCGACTTCGTGGCCGTCAAGGATCAGCGGCACTCGAACCAGCCTCCAGACGGGGATGGCCGGCGCCAACAGATCCTCGCCAGCATCAAGAAACGGAGCGGTGACATACGTGCGTTTCCAAGAGCGGTCAATCTGAACTGTTCCGGGCACCTCGAACCTGAACATGACGGATTCCTGAGCTCAATTCTATGGGGTGGTCGAGAGAACGGCAAACTCAGCCTCGCAGGTTGTGGTCGTGCTTCGCGACGATACAAATGCCGTTGGATTAACGACATGCGCCCATTAGGCAGCCGGCGTCTCGACATCTGCCACGCGGGCACTTAGACTTGGGCTTGTCCCTGGACATGCTGGATCATCCGCCAGCGAATCGAACCTGCGATTCAGGTCGTCCAGGTGTTAATTCCGGCCGGTGGCCTGCGGTTATTGCCACGAGGTTTTCCTTGTGGAGCAGGCCATGCTTGGCACGGTGAGATGGGCGAGACGCGCTAACGCAGCCAGGGGGGAGGCAGCATTGCCCCAGCCCGGCCGTCGGCCCCTCGCTCGGCCCCCGTCGTCGCGGGGCGCGCGTGCCGGCCGGAGGCGCAACTTCCACGGGCTTATGGACATCGATACATCTCGTCTGGGGGCCGCATACGATGTGGCCCGGCAGGCGCTTCTTGACCAGCGCGATCCCGCGGGGCATTGGGTCGGCCGGCTGGCCAGTTCGGCACTCTCCACCGCCACGGCGGTCAGCGCGCTGACGGTGGTCAGCCGCTACGGCAAAACCGACACCTCGGGCCGCTTTGCCGACGAACCGGCCGAGGCTCGGCTCGATGCGCTAATCGTCCGCGGCCTGGGTTACCTGGCCGACGCGCAAAACGCCGACGGCGGCTGGGGCGATACCGATCTCAGCCTGTCGAACATCGCCACCACGCTGCTGGTGAAGGCCGCCTTCCGCCTGACGGGCATGCCGGCTGACGACGAGGACCTGCTCGGTCGCGCCGATGCCTACATCGACGCCCAAGGGGGCATCCCGGGCCTTCGCCGCCGCTACGGGCGCGACAAGACCTTCGCCGTGCCGATCCTCACGAACTGTGCGCTGGCCGGCGTCGTGCCCTGGCGGGAGGTCTCGGCCCTGCCATTCGAGTTGGCCTGTTTGCCGCAGCATTGGTTTCGGTTCCTGCGGCTGCCCGTGGTGAGCTACGCAATTCCGGCGCTGGTGGCCATCGGGCAGGCCAAGTTCCACTTCGATCCGCCGTGGCAGCCGCTGCGTTGGCTGCGTCGGGCGGCGCTCGACAAGTCGCTCCGCGTGCTCGAGCAAATGCAGCCCCAGAGTGGCGGCTTCCTCGAAGCCACGCCGCTCACCAGCTTCGTGGTGATGAGCCTGGCTTCCATCGGCCACGCCGATCATTCCGTGGTGCGGCGCGGCGTGGAGTTCCTGGTCGGCTCGGCGCGCGAAGACGGCTCCTGGCCGATCGACACGAACCTGGCGACGTGGAATACGACGCTTTCGATC
>JBGQHD010000902.1:0-2707 GCA_041497795.1 Planctomycetia bacterium | reverse complement strand
GGGCTCAATCCGTCGCTGATCGAGACCTATTCCACACCGGAATTGTTCTGGCGCGAGTACGCAAACCACATCCGGCTCTTCGCCTCGTCCGTGGCAGGGCTGACGCTCGAGTTCGACGAAGGCCGCCCCGCCCAGCCGCAGGCCGAGGCGTTTCTCGCCGCGTGGGGCAGGCATTCTTGCCTGCCAGATCAACAAGAGTGCTTCCCAGGCAGGCAAGAATGCCTGCCCCACGGCTCTTTGCGCCAGGATTCTCCGCATCAGTTCCCGACCGATCCGTGGGACGTGCTGGTGCAGGCGATCAATGCCGTCTTCGCCTCCTGGCACAGCCCGCGGGCCCAGGCCTATCGGCGGCACCACGACGTCCGCGGCGTGCCCGGCACGGCGGTCAACGTGCAGGCGATGTTCCCCTCCGAGCGGTCCGGCGTGCTCTTCACCGCCGACCCCAACACGCTGGACGCCGGCGAGATGATCCTCGAAGCCTCGTGGGGGCTGGGCGAGGCGGTGGTCTCCGGCGCGGTCACGCCCGACATCTATGTCCTCGACCGGGCCACGCTGGAAATCCGGCGGACGATTGCCGGCGATCGGCCACGTGAAGGGCCGAGCGACGAACCGGCGCTTACCGATCAGCAGGTCCGCGAACTGGGCCGCCTCGGTCAGCGCGTGGAGGAGCATTTTGGCGTGCCCTCCGACATCGAATGGGGCCTGGCCGACGGGCGCGTGATGCTGCTGCAAACCCGGCCGATCCGCGGGCTGGACGTGCTTCAAGAGGCGCGGCGGGCCCGCGACGAGGAGACCGACCGGCTGCGGCAGCTTGCCGGCGGCCGCCACGCCGTGTGGGTGGTGCACAACCTGGCCGAGACGCTGCCGGCGCCCACACCGCTCACCTGGGACGTGAACCGCGAGTTCATGAGCGGCCGCGGGGGCTTCGGCCGGCTCTATCGCGAGCTGGGCTATCGGCCGAGCCGGGCCGTGGACGAGGGCGGCTTCCTGGAGCTGATCTGCGGCCGCATCTACGTCGATCCCCGCCGCGCGGCAGGGCTGTTCTGGGGCGATTTGCCGTTCGAGTACGACGCGCAGACGATCGTCGCCGACCCCCGCACGCTCGAAGGGCCGCCTCGCAAGCTGAGCTTGGAGCGCGCCGATCCGCTGCTGTTCCTGCGGCTGCCAGGGCTGGTGTGGTCGATGCTGCGCTGCGCCCGGCGGATGAAGCGGCTGCGGTCGAAGGTCCTCGATCGCTTCGAGCACGAGGCGTTGCCGCAGTTCGAAGAGTTTCTTCGCGCCGCGGGCGAGGCGCCGCTTTCGTCGCTCGACGACGAGCGGCTGATCGCGGAGTTCCACCGTCGCCGCCAGTACGTGCTGGGCGAGTTCGCCGCCGAATCGCTGCTGCCGGGCTTCTTCGCCGGGCTGGCCCAGGCGGAGCTGACCACGTGGCTCACTCGGATCCTGGGCGACGAAGGCCCGGCTTGGGCCGCGCGGCTCACCTCCGGCCTCGACGGCGATGTGACGATCGAGCAGAACGTCGAGCTGTACGGGGTGGCGCGGGGCGAAAACGCGCTCGAAGGGTTTCTGGCTCGCTTCGGCCATCGCGCGGCCAGCGAGATGGAGCTGGCGCAGCCGCGCTGGCGAGAGGACCCCGCCGCCGTGCAAGCCATGCTGGCCGGCGTGCGGAACGCGACGGCCTCACCCCTCGCGCGGCACGAAGAACAGGCGCGGCAGCGCCAAGAATCGGAAGCCGCGCTGCCGGACGCCCTGGCCGAGCACGGCGGCTCGTCGTTCCGCGAGCGCATCGACGTGGCGCTGCGCGAGGCGCAGCGGCTGCTGCCCTTTCGCGAAACAGGCAAGTTCCACCTCATGCGCGGCTACGAGCTGCTGCGGCAAACACTGACCGAGCTGGCCGACCGCTGGGAGCTGGGCCGCGACTTGTTCTTTCTGCATCTGGCCGAGCTGCCGGATTTCACGGCCCGGCGAAGCGAATTGCTGGAAGAGGTCGAGCGCCGCAAGCTCCGCTGGAAAGCGAACCAGAAGCTGGTGCTGGGCGAGGTCATCGATTCAAATCAACTCGATACGCTGGGCCAAGCGGCGCCCCGCCCGACGACGGCGCAGGGCCAGCGATTACCCGCGCGGCCGATCGCGGCCGGCGTGGCGGCCGGCGTCGCGCGGGTGGTCTTCGATCCCCGCGAGGCGGGCGAGCTGGGCGCCGGCTACATCCTGGTTTGCCCGAGCACCGATCCCGGCTGGACGCCGCTCTTCCTGCAAGCCAAGTGGCTGGTCGTGGAGCGGGGCGGCGTGCTGTCGCACGGGGCCATTGTGGCCCGCGATTTCGGCATCCCGGCCGTAGTGTACGAGCACGCCACGCGGCACATCCGCGACGGCTCGCGGATCGAGATCGACGGGCACCGGGGGGAGATTGTGCTGGATGTGAGTGAGTGATCAACAGCAAGTCAGCACCCCGGCTGCTGGGAGCAGCCGGGGTGCTTTAAGCAGCGTGCTGAAACAACGCTGAAACAACATGTTCGATTGGTCCGACATCTCGTCAGCCATCACGACGGCCGGGGACTTTTGCCTCGGCTGGCTGCTGGTGCTGCCGCGCGACGTGGCCATCGTGGCCGTCGCCCTGCTCACGTCGCTCGCGCTGACGCTGGCCCGCAAAGGGTGCACGAACCAGGAGCTGCTGGGCCGCTGCGCCGCCGACCTGCGCTGGCGCGAG
>JBGQHD010000901.1:0-2711 GCA_041497795.1 Planctomycetia bacterium | reverse complement strand
GCTGATCGGCCGCAGCCTGCGGGCCGTGGCCGACCTGGACGCCCTGGGCCCGCGGACCATCGCCATCGACTGCGACGTGCTGGACGCCGACGGCGGCACGCGCACGGCCGCCATCACGGGAGCGTTCGTGGCCCTGGTCGATGCGCTGCGAACGATCAAGCCGCCCGCCCCCGCCCGACCCGTACTGCGGACCAGCGTGGCGGCCGTGAGCGTCGGCCTGGTCGAAGGTCGAGCGTTGCTGGATCTGGATTACAAGGAAGACGTAGCCGCCGCCGTGGACATGAACGTGGTCATGACCGGCGAGGGGCGCTTCGTCGAGGTGCAAGGCACGGGCGAAGAGGCGACGTTTGATCAGGAACAGCTTGACGAACTGTTGACGCTGGCCAAACGCGGTATCCGTGAGCTAGCCGATGCCCAGCGGCAAGCGCTGGGCAAGGCGTGGCCGTGGTAGGGCGGGGGTGCAATCGGGGCGGCTATTGCTTGGCCCGGCGGCCGATGAAACACCGGCATCAGTGGGTGGCGACTGGCCGCACTATCCCTGGCGGTTTTTGTAACGGCGGCTCGCTGTCGCCAGGATTTCTTGCTCTCGCGGGGTCAAGCTCGCTTGGCCCTGACTCCCAATCTTGCGCAAGATCTCGTCAACTCTAGCATCCAGGTTAATGCCCGTTTCGGCGCCGTCTCGAGTCGCGCTAAACGCCTGGAACGTTGGACGCCGCCACAACAGACGGTTCCAACGCCCTATCGGCAGTCGGTCCACCAACGCAGACAGCCGCCAATCGAACTTCCAGTACAGGAACCCGAACGCCAGTCCGCCTAGGTGTGCCGCGTGGCCGATGCCCGTGGCCACGCGATCGCCCGCCAAGGCGAGCAGCACGGGATGCAGATCGAAAATCACGTACAGCACGACGAGCCAGCGCACCTCGACGGGAATCACCCACATGACGTAGATCACGTCGCGCGGGTAGTGGATGGCATAGAGCATGGTCACCGCCATCACGGCACCGGACGCTCCGATGGCGGGCACCGACGCGCCCGTGAGCAAATCCAGGCCGACGTAAGCCAAGCTCGCCACGACGGCCGCCGCGAGGTAGAAAAGCAGGAACTCGCGCGAGCCGTACATTGACTCCAGCGTCACGCCGAACCAGAACAAGAACAGCATATTGAACACCAAATGCCAGACGCTCGTGCGGTCATGGCAAAAAGCGCTCGTCAGCAGCCGCCAGACCTGGCCGCGCAGGACTTTGCGGGTTTCCAGTTGCAGCCATTCCTGTACGACCGACATCCGCGGCAGGTAAGAGAGGTCCGGCAAGTCGTCATCGGACACTTCCTGGTACCGTTCGACATCGTCGGAAACGTAGGCGGCAAGCTCCGCGCGCTGCAGCGGGCGGGTCACGAAGATCTGCAACAGGAACACGGCGACGTTGATGAGGATCAACCATTTGCACACCGGAGAGACCGCACCCAAGCCCCAACCACCGAGCCCCTCGGTGTAGCGTGAACCCTCACGATAATAATCCCGGCTCTCGATACCCATCGCCTGGTCGGCTCCAGCGCAGTGACGCGTCAGCGCCGTGCATTGTACTCCTCTGCAGACTCGTTCGCAGCAGTCTCGCCGTCCCACTGACCCGAACTACCCACGACCAGGAACGAGCGGAGAACCGAAATGCGGCGATTGTCGCGCTGCTCGCCGCCTGGCGGACGTACCTCAAGCCGTACCGACAAAATGAGAAACCATCTGAGCAGGCCTTCCTGGCTGTGCACGTATGGGCTGGCGACGTTGGCGTTCTGCTTGTCGGGCCGAGTGGCTGCAGCCGACGTGGACTTCATCCGCGTCGCCGACGACAAGCGCTCCTTCGTGCTGGAGAAGTCGGGCCGCAAGTTCGCCCCCTGGGGCTTCAACTACGACCACGACGAAGCCGGCCGGCTGATCGAGGACTATTGGGACAAGGAATGGGCCAAGGTCGAGGAAGACTTCGGCGAGATGAAGCGGCTCGGCGCCAACGTCGTTCGCATCCATCTTCAATTCGGCAAGTTCATGGAGGCGGCCGATCGGCCCAGTAAGGCCGCTCTCGATCAGCTCGGTCGGCTGCTTACCCTGGCCGAGAAGACGAGCCTGTATCTCGATCTCACCGGCTTGGGCTGCTACCACAAGAAAGACGTGCCCGCTTGGTATGACCGCCTGAGCGAGGCGGATCGCTGGGCTGCCCAGGCCCGGTTCTGGGAAGCCGTGGCCGAGCGCTGCGCGGCCAGCCCGGCCGTGTTTTGCTATGACCTGATGAACGAGCCGGTCGTGCCGGGCGGCGGCAAGAAGCGCGACGACTGGCTTGGCGGGGCCTTCGGCGACAAGCACTTCGTGCAGTTCATCGCCCTGGACCTGGCCGGCCGCAACCGGCCTGACGTGGCCAAGGCCTGGATCGGACGGCTGACGGCGGCCGTCCGTAAGCACGACCGCCGGCACCTGATCACGGTTGGGCTGGTGGACTGGAGTCTGGATCGCAAGGGGCTGACTTCGGGCTTCGTGCCGGAGAAGGTGACGGCAGACCTGGATTTCGTCAGCGTTCACCTCTATCCGGAGAAGGGCAAGCTGGCCGAAGCGCTGACCACGCTCAAAGGCTTCTCGGTCGGCAAGCCGGTCGTCGTGGAGGAAGTGTTCCCGCTGAAGTGCTCGGCGGAAGAGTTGCGCGGCTTCATCCGCGACGCGGGCGACGCCT
>JBGQHD010000900.1:0-2714 GCA_041497795.1 Planctomycetia bacterium | reverse complement strand
CATCGTGCTCTACAGCTTCGGCGGCCTGGCGGTGGGCAGCAATCAGTTGCGCCGCTGGTGGCAGCGGGTGCTGGTCTCGGCGGCTGGGCCGGGGGCCGGGTTTCTGCTGTTCGCGGTGGTGGTCGGCGGCCTGCTCATTGCCGCCCGCGATACGGCGGGCTTGTTGTTCAGCGCCGACTTCCCGGATGCCGAAGGGCTCTCGCTTTGGTCGCGCCTAGGGCTCCTTCTGTATTCGGCGGGATTGAACGACGCCATGCGCGAGGTCTGTTGGGACTTGATCTGGATCAACCTGATGTGGGGGCTCATCAACCTGCTGCCCGTCTGGCCACTCGACGGGGGCATGATCAGCCGCGAGATTTGCGAGCGGTGCTCGCCCAACGGCCGGCGTCTTTCGCTGGGCATTTCGATCGCCGCGGCCAGCCTATTCGCCGTGCACTCGCTGGCGGGCCACGTCGGCAAGCCGCTGATTCCTTATCTGCCGTCCGGCGGGCTGTTCAGCGCCGTCTTCTTCGCCGCCATGGCCTACGGCAGCTACCTGGAGCTGCAAGCGACCCCCACCCGCGGCCCGCCGGGCCGCCGCCGCGACGACGACCCCTGGTCCCGCCCAGGCGATTGGTGGCGAAGCGGACGGTAGTAACTACGAAGTCCGCGGCATGCGTGGGGCACGTTTATAAACGTGCGCCACTCCCACTTACACCAGCCCCGCGATCGGTTGGCCGAAGGGCAGGATCGGCATCGGCCGGCCGCTGTGGTCGGGGAAGGCGACTTCTGGGTCGATGCCCAGGTGCTTGTAGACGCTGGCCCAAAAGTCGTTGGGTGTCAGCGGCTGGTCTTTGGGGTGTTCGCCCTTGGAGTTGGTGCTGCCGATCACCTGGCCGGTCTTGATGCCGCCGCCGGCCAGCAAGATCGACATCGCCTGCGGCCAATGGTCGCGGCCGGGCTGTAGCACTCCGGTCTGGCTGCCGATCACCGAGCTGATCCGCGGCGTGCGGCCGAACTCGCCGGTGACGATCAGCAGCACCTTCTTGTCCAGACCGCGGGCATAGAGGTCTTCGATCAGGGCCGTGATCACGCGGTCGTAGATCGGGAACCGCACGCGGGCGTCGTCGAAGAGATGGCAATTCACCGCGTGCGAGTCCCAGTTGTAGACGCCGTTCTTGAGGAACGGCACGCCGGAGACGTACGGGTTCTCCAGCACCATGGTGACGAAGCTGCAGCCGGCCTCGACCAGCCGGCGGGCCAACAGCGCCCGGTGCCCCCAGGCGTGCTTGCCGTACCGCTCGCGTAGCTTCTCGGGCTCCTTCGTGAGATCGAACGCCTGCCGGGCCTTCTCGCTGGTGAGCAGGCTGACGGCCCGCTGGTTGAACGTATCGACGGCGTCCATCACGCCCGTTTGGTCGATCTCGCGGCGGAGATTGTCGAAGCCGTGGAGCAACCGCACGCGGTCGTCCAGCCGCTCGGCGATTTGCTTGTCGAGCGAGAGGTTCTTGACCTCGAAGTTCGGCTGGCTCGGATCGCCGGGCACGCTGAAGGGCACGTACGCCGGGCCGAGATACGCGGCCCCGAAGCTGAAGACATCGACCCCGTCGCGGCCGGCGTCGGCGCCGGAGATGTAGTTGGGCAGGCCGACGTTCCGCCGCTCGCGCATCTTGGCCACGATCGAGCCGACGGCCGGGGCGTCGTTGACGAAATCGACCGGCGAGGCGGGGATTCTGCCCGTGAGGAACCGCTTGTGGCCGCCGCCGTGGTCGGCGAACTCGTGGGCGACCGAGCGGATGAGCGTGTACTTGTCGGCGATCTTGGCGTGCAGCGGCAGCAGCTCGCAGACCTCGATGCCTTTGACGTTGGTGGCGATCGGCCGGAAGTCCCCGCGATATTCGGCCGGCGCATCCGGCTTCATGTCGTAGGTCTCCATGTGCGGCGGGCCGCCGGGGAGCCAGATGAAGATCACCGAGGTGTCGGGATCGGGCGCGGCCGATTTGCGGCCCGGCTCCTGGAGCGATGCCTGTTTCTCCGCGGCCATCGCCCGCCAGCGAAAGACGTCGCTGAGGCTCAAGCCGCCAACGCCCAGCGCGCCCATCCGCAAGAAGCTGCGCCGAGAAGGGAGACCGCTGCAGGCTCGGACGCGGTTCATCATGCGAATCGGCTCAGGGTGGGGAGTCAACGGTCAAGACGCCCCTCGGCAGGGCCTCGCCCATGGGCGAAGGCGGGACGCAGCGGCAGGTGAGCCTAATATGCCGTCCCGCGAGGCGTGGTGTCAATCTTCAACGACGCGGAAGGGAGCGAAAGGACACTAGCCCGACGCGCAAGCGAGGGAGGACGAGCGACTTCCCTCGCTTGCGCGTCGGGCTAGTGTTGCCGTGGGCGCTACCCGCGCGATAGAGATCAACTGCCGAGAATCTCGCGATACGCCTCCGCCACTCCGGCGGCCATGCTGTGGTCGGAGAACCGCGTGGCCTGGCGGGCGTGGGCCGCCGCCCGCAGCTCGCGCCACAGGTCGGGGTTGATCATGATGCGCGCCGCCGCCGCGGCCAGCTCGAATGGGTTGCCCGGCGCGGTGAGCAGCCCGTCGCGGCCGTCGCGGAGCACGTCGGTCACGCCGTCCACCGTGGTGCCGATGACCGGCACGCCGGCCGCCATGGCCTCGAGCACGACCATCGGCAGGCCTTCGGGCAGGATGCTGGGGAAGACGAACAGGTCCATGGCGTCCAGCT
>JBGQHD010000899.1:0-2716 GCA_041497795.1 Planctomycetia bacterium | reverse complement strand
GACCAGCATCGCCGCCGCCCCGTCGTTGAGCGGCGAGGAATTGCCGGCGGTGACGGTCCCCATGCCGGGCATGAAGGCCGGCTTGAGCGCGGCCAGGGCCTCCAGCGACGTATCGGGCCGGATGCACTGATCCTTGTCCACCAAGACGCGATTGCCGGCTTCGTCGTGGCCCCAGATCGGCACGATCTCCCGCTTGAACTCGCCGGCTGACGTGGCGGCGGCGGCGAGCTGGTGGCTGCGGAGGGCGAAGGTATCCTGGTCTTCCCGCGAGATGCCCTGTGTCTGGGCTAGAAACTCCGCCGTGTAGCCCATGTGCAGCGCGGCCTGGCTGGTGCGGCGAAGCAGCTTGGGATTCAAGTCGATGCCGTGGTCCATCGGCAGGTGCTGCATGTGCTCCAGGCCGCCGACGATCTGCACGTCCTCGGCGCCGGCGGCGATGGCGTGGGCCGCCTGGTTGAGCGCCTGCAGGCTCGACCCGCAGAGGCGGTTAACGGTCGTGCCGCCGGTGGCCAGCGGCAGCCCGGCCATGATGGCCACGCTGCGGGCGATGTTCAGGCCCTGCTCGAGCGTTTGCTGCGTGTTGCCCAGCACGACGTCTTCGATCTCGGCCGGGTCGATGCCGGTCCGCTCGACGAGCGCGCGGACGACGGCGGCGGCCAGATCGTCGGAGCGGACGTTGCGGAAGACGCCCTTGTCTTTATGCGAGCGGCCGATGGGCGTCCGCACGCAATCGACGATGACGGCTTGTTTCATGGGACTTGCCTGTCGTGAGTGGGGTAGGCTTCCAGCCTGCCGGAGCAGGCCGCCGATGATCGCAGGCTGGAAGCCTACGCCACTCTCATCTCGCGGAGCGAGATGACTACACTGACGGCACACGGAGTGTGCCTGCTACTTGGCCTTGGCCAGCGCCGCGCGCGACGACTCCGCGAAGCTCAGCTTGAGCTGCGGGTCCTTCTGGCAATCGGGGTTCAGCTCCTTGAACAGCAGACTGGGTTGGATGTCGTGGTTGTGCTGGTACTTGTTGCTGACGTACTCGGTCACCTCGCCGATCAACTCGTGATAGAAAATCTGACAGATCGGCACGCCGGGGTAAATCCGCACGTGCTGCACGGCGAACATCTCCAGGGTCCAATAGCCGCAGAAGCCGACGTCGCCGAAGCCCGCGGTAATGTGGACGAAAAGGCCCAGCCGGCCGATGGACGACCGCCCCTCGATCATCGGCACCAGGTTGTGCGTCTCGGTCCGTTCCGCGGTGCGGCCCAGGTAAAGCTGGCCGGGGTTGAGCACCAGGCCGTCCTCGGGAAGCTCCAGCCGCCGGGTGCGGTTGGGCTTCTTCATGTCCAGCACCAGCTCCTCGTACGTCAGCAACTCGTTGTGCAGCGTGAGGTTGTAGCTGTTGGGATTGAGCTGCTCCTCCCGGAACGGCTCGATGACGACGTCGCTGCCGAGCCGGGCGCGGATTTCATGGCCGGTGAGGATCATGGGCGGAATGCGAAATGCGGAATTCGGAATGCGGAGTGAGAAGCAAAACGCCTTTCGTCTGTGCCGGCCTTGTCGGTGCTGTTCGTTTGTCTGTGCCGATCGTTTGTCTCGGCCGTTGCGCCGTGCGCTGCCCAGCAGTATAGCAGCTACTTGGATTCCTTTGAGTTGGATTTCGCGGGCGCCTGGACGCCGATCCGCGGACACCAGCGCGACAGGCCGCAGGCGTCGCACTGGGGGTTGCGGGCCTGGCAGATCCGCCGCCCGTGGTGGATCACGCGGTGCGAAAAGTCGATCCATTGCCCGCGCGGAAGTTGGTCCATCAAGTCGCGCTCGATCTTCACCGGGTCGGTCTGCCGGGTCATCCCCAGCCGGCAGGCGATGCGCGTCACGTGCGTATCGACGACCACGCCCGAGGCGATGCCGAAGGCCGTGCCCAGCACCACGTTGGCCGTCTTGCGGCCGACGCCGGGCAGCTCGACCAGCTCCTCGAGCGTGCGGGGAACCTGGCCGCCGTGCTCGTCCACCAGCTTCTGGCAGCAGCCCTGGATGCTCTTGGCCTTGTTGCGAAAGAAGCCGGTGCTTTGAATCTCCTTCTCCAACTGGGCCCGCGGGGCGGCGGCATAGTCGGCGGCCGAGCGGTATTTCTGGAACAGCGAGGCCGTGACGAGGTTCACGCGCGTGTCCGTGCACTGGGCCGAGAGGATCGTCGCCACCAGCAGCTCCAGCGGGCTGTGGAAGCGGAGCGCGCAGCGCGCGTCGGCATAGTCCACGGCCAATCGCCGGGCAATGCGGGCAGCATGGCGCTTCGCTTCCGGGCTAGCGGCCATCGGGCGCGGACGATCGGCGGCGGACGAGAGGGTGACCCCACGGGACAGTCGATTGTTGCGCCGCGCACGATGCGTGTCAAGAAACTGACGGCGTGTGGCGTGCGCCGCCAGTTCGTGGGCCTGGGGGGAAGATCGTCCAACAACATCGCCACCTGGCCGTTGCGCGAGGCGCCGGGAAGATTTGGGATCGCCCTGCCTGGCGGAGAATTCGGCCGCGGAAGAGCGGAAAGCGGAAAAGGGGAACCGAAAAACTTGACATGCCGAAGGCCGTCATTAGACTAGACTCCGCCTTTTTAGGTTCACTACCCAAGAGCGGAGAAGGAGAACAGGCGTGAAGCGAGCGATTGAAATCATCCTCGGGGCCGCTTTGGTGTGCCTCGTCGCGTTCGTCGTGGTCACCGAAACTG
>JBGQHD010000898.1:0-2733 GCA_041497795.1 Planctomycetia bacterium | reverse complement strand
GTCGTGCACCCGTACTTTCTGTTGCCCGGCAAGCACTGGACGGAAGACATTCCCGCGCTGGCCGCCGCCGCCGCGGCCGAGCATCCCGGCGTGCGTTACGCCGTGACGGCGCCGCTGGGGTTGCATCCGCTGATGACGCGGATTATTGAGGAGCGGATCGCCGAGGCCGTGGAACGGAGTTCATTCCGTTCGTCATCGGCTGCTGGTGGAGACGCTCGAACGAAATGAACACCGTTCTGCGGCCCGTCGACCGGGGTTATCGCTTCCTTCGCCATCGCGCCATACAATCGAAGAGAGGACTCTGGATGCCGACGCCTGGAAGGCGCGCTTCTCTTCCCTTCTTACCGGTCGGAGCGAGCCATGCCGATTTTGTTTCGATGTCCTGCCTGCGGGCAGCAGTACCGCCTCAAGGACGAAATGGCCGGCAAAGTGGCCAAGTGCAAGTGCGGGCAGGCGATCAACGTGCCCGCCGCCGATCCTCCGTCGTCCCTGGAAGGCCTTCTCGATTCTGGACTGTCAGCCCCGGCCCAGCAGCCCCACGTGCCAGCGGCCGGCGGCGGATTCATGCCGCCCGGCGCGGGGTTCCAGCCGCCTTTCCAGGCCCAGGCCCGCGGCGGCGATTCCAATCGCGTTCTTTGGCTGGCGCTGGGGGCCGTGGGAACCGTGTTGGTGCTGGGCTTGTTGGTATTCGTCGTTGTCCGCTCCCTGGGCGGGTCGGGCACGTCAGCGCCCACCGCCGGGGCGACGCCGGGCGCCTCCAGCGCGCCGGTTGCGTCGTCGGGCAGGCAGACCGAGTCGAAGGCAGACGCGCAGACATCAGTCGCGGCAGCGCAAGCCGCGCCCTGGCCCAAGCTCATGCAAATGAAGGGGCCGACGATTCGCGCACTCTCCCGCGATGGCACGCTGCTGGTGGTATCGATGGCGGTGAATGCCTCGACCGATGAAGTCGTGGTTTGGGACTTATCGAAAGATGAAGAGGTGTCTCGCTTCACCACAAGGACGACGCCGAACAATGTAGACCTTTCACCCGATGGTCGCTTGTTGGCCACCAGCCTCGAAGCCGTGCCGCCGGATAGCACGCGATACGTCGGCTGGGACGTAAAGTCGCGGCAGGAAGTATTCCGCGCCACGCTGGAATCCAAATACGGATTTGGGCCGCTGCGCTTCTCCAATGACGGGAAGTGGGCGCTTTGCCGGCTGTACCGCAGCATTGCGCAAATCGACGCCGTCAGCGGAGAGTTGCACCACGTCCCCATCTTTGACGTGGTGGCGACGACGGCCGCGTTTTCCCCGACCGCTGACGTCGCGGCGGTCGGCGCCGTCGATCCGAAGCGAAAAATCGCCGAGGTGCAGATCCTTGACCTCAAGTCGAAGAACAAGACGACCTCGTTCCAAACCGCAGATATCCCCGAGAGGATCGCGTTCTCGGCCGACGGCAAAAGGCTCATCGTCGCCGCGACCTTGGGGCAGGTCGTCGTCCGCGAGACGCAGAACTGGACCGAAACCGCCAAACTCCCAGGCACAGGAGTGCGGTCTTACTTGTGGATGGCCGTATCGCCCGACGGGAATCTGGTGGTCCTCGATGGCTTTCGCACAGACAACAAGGATTCGTTCGTGGTTTGGAACCTCGCCACAAACCAGGCTCAGCCGCTCAGCCGGAAACTATCGAATTGCACGTTCTTGTCGGACGGTACGCTCATTGGCCTCGACTGGCCCACGCAGCGGCTGATGTGCATCGATCCGTTGACCGGCAACGACGCGACGCCGACGAGGCCGAAACGCGCCGGTCAATGACGGCCGCCTCAGCTCGTGCTTCCTCGGCTGCTAACAGCGCTTCCTCGGCTGCTTGCTCCCTGCCCAACTCCAGCGTTAGACTACGCGCCGTGCCGGTTCATCCTTGCAATGATCCAAGAAGCCCGGCTTCTTGGAGAAGCCGGGCTTCTTCGGTGCGGCTTCTTCCTTGCGGAACAGGGAGATCGAAGCATGTCACGTCGCGCGATCGACTGGGTGTGGCGCTGCGCGGTCCTCGGGATCGCAATCGCCGGGCCACTCGCCGCTCAGCAGAAGCAGCCGCCAGCGGCAACCGTGGTCCAGTTGCCTTCGTTCGGCATCGCCATCGATGCCCAGGGGGTGCTTTCGGTCAAGGAGTTCAACGATCCCACCGGCCGGCTGATGCGGGAGCGGCAGCAGGCCGCACAGGCGAAACTGCCAGGCGACGTGGCGCGGGCCGGTCCGCTGCGGAAGGTGGCGCTGCGGCGCCTGGAGGCGGCCGCGGCCAAGCTGCTCCGAGACGGCAAGCCGCTGGACGCGGAGATGCTCTACCTGGCCGGCCTGCAACGGCTGCAATACGTCTTCTATTACCCGGACGAGAAGGAGATCGTCATCGCCGGACCGGCCGAGGGGTGGATGCCCGACCTCTCCGACCGTATCGTCGGCATTCGCTCGGGCCTGCCGGTGCTGGAGCTGGAGGACCTGGTCGTGGCGCTGCGGGCCTTTCCGCCGGGCGGGCGTGGGCAGGCGGCGCTGGGCTGCTCGATCGATCCCGATCCCGAGTCGCTGGAGCGCGTGCACGAGTTCCAGCGCAAGGTGCCCAGCACGGTGCGGCAGGAGCAGCGTACCGATGTGGCGATCAAGATGGCCGCCGGCATGGAAGAGGCGCTCGGCATGGCCAACGTGCGGGTCTTCGGCGTGCCGGCCGACACGCACTTCGCCCACGTGCTGATCGAGGCCGAC
>JBGQHD010000897.1:0-2740 GCA_041497795.1 Planctomycetia bacterium | reverse complement strand
GTGGCCAGCTTGGCTTCCAGGTCCTCGGGCAGGGCGTCGCGCACCTCGCGATCGACGCGCAGGATTTGATGCGGATGCCGGTTGGCCGCCCGGCCGATGAACCGCTCCTTGACCGTCGTGGGCCGTTTGTCGTCGCGATACACCAGCGAGTGGTCGATGCCCGAACCCCCAAGCAGGTGTCGCACCGCCGCACCATCCGGATCGGCCCCGACGACGCCGGCGCAGCAGACCTCGGCCTCCAGCCCGCGCAGCATGTGGCAGACGTTGGCCGCGCCGCCGAGCCGCGCCTCGCGATGGTCGGCCCGCAGCAGGATGACGGGCGCCTCCTGGCTGACGCGCTCGGCATTGCCCCAGGTGTAGCGGTCGAGGATCAAGTCACCCAGCACCAGGATCCGCGGGTGGCCGAGGCGATCGAGCGCGGAGAGCAGGTCCGAGTGGCTCATGGGATCGAAGGGCGTGCCTGGGGATTATTGAAGTGGCATCGAGCGGGGCGGGAAGTCTATAGTCGCGGCAGTCGAAAGCGCCTAGAGCGGATAGTATCGTTGGCGGCGTGACAGCAGTGAATTCGTATTCGCCGCCTTTCGATCCCAAAGATCGTACGTACTGCTGGCAGCTTGCAAGAGCAGTCGCGTGGTCGTGGAGGATTCTCACGCTAGAATGAGGGTATCGATCGATTGGATTGCGGCGATTTGCGGCTGACGTCCTTGTCCATCGAGCCAGAAGCAGGAGTAGCCTATGTCGAATTCAGATGCCGATCGCGCACGGCGCGTGATTCTGGAGATTGTCCGTCAATCGCCGGGCGACGAGATCGTGGGAAAGGCCAAGGTCTTCAAGACGTTTTACTTTGCCCACCTGTTCTATGCTTCCCGGTCGGGCGGCTATCTGACAGATTGGCCTATCGTGAAGATGCCCAACGGTCCCGGCATCGACGGCTTCGACGAGCTCATCGCTGGCCTCGTCAAGGCCGGGGCAATGACGACCGAACCAGCCATGGTTGGGCCCTATCGATCCACCTGCTATCGCGCGACAGGTCAGCCGTTCACGTCCGGTTCGCTGCCTCCCCAGGGGCAGGATGCCATCCGAGACGCCGTGGAGCTGACTGCCGACAAGACCGGCGCCGAACTGACCAACATCACCCACGAACATTCGCGGTCGTGGAATCAGGCGAAACTCGGGGAGGACCTCAGCATTTATATCGACCTCTTGCCCGAGGACGACGGCCATTCCGCGGAACAGATGCGGCTCGAGAAGATCAAGGAGGAGGTCCTGGCCGTTTGGAATGAATAAGGAACAGCGGCTCACCTTCCAGCGTGTCGCAGCGGAAATCGGGCCGCCAAGCCTCTTCAGGCGGACTGGTGGAAGCCTTGTCGATTTCGTCGAGAACTTTCTTGATCCCGGCGACGCGACTGACGTTGTTGGCGCAAAGATTCTGCAATACTTCCGTCTGGACGAGGATGGAGCGACCAACAACTTTCTACCCGGGATTCAGCTCGCCGTGGGCTTTCTCGATGCGACCATGACGGCGCCAAAGGATCCCGCGCAGCGCAAACAAAGCCTGAGAGATCTGAAAACGATCCTGGACAGCGGTGACGCGGCCCAACTGCATCGGTGGGTCACCAGCTACTACCAGTAGGGAGGCGTTGGGAAGTCATTCGCTGTTTTGCCATGGAGGGCAGCTTGTCACGCTATCAGCTCTTCGACCGCCATCAGATCCAGCTACGCCATCTGCGTGAGCGCGGGCACGACCTGCGCGTCGAGGACTGCTGGCCGCTGGCGGCCGACTTCACGCCCTACGAGCACCCGGAGCTGGCACGCCTCGTCGAGGCGATCGTCGCGGCCCGCCGCGGCGGCCGGCCGGTCATCGCCATGATCGGCGGGCACCCGATCAAGCTCGGCCTGTCGCGGTTCCTCATCGACCTCATCGAGCGGCGGCTGATCACGCACCTGGCCACCAACGGCTCGGGCATCATCCACGATTTCGAGCTGGCCTTCGGCGCCGGCACAAGCGAAGACGTGCCCAAGTGGATCACCGCCGGACAGTTCGGCCTGTGGCGAGAGACCGGCTGGCTGAACGACATCGTGGCCGAGGCCGCGCGGCAGGGCGAGGGGCTGGGCGAGGCCGTGGGCCGGGTGATCCACGAGCAGCTCTTTCCGCACCGGCAGCTCAGCGTGGCCGCGGCCGGCTGGCGGTGCGGCGTGCCGGTGACCTCGCACGTCAGCATCGGCAGCGACATCACGCATGCCCACGCCAACTGCGACGGGGCGGCCCTGGGGGCGGCCAGCTACACCGACTTTTTGATCTTCGCCCGCAGCGTGCAGGACCTGGAAGGGGGCGTGTTCCTCAACATCGGCTCGGCAGTCACCGGCCCCGAGGTGTATCTCAAGGCGCTGAGCATGGCCCGCAACGTGGCCCGCCAGCGAGGCAAGAAAATCTGCCGCTTCACGACGGCGGTGTTCGACCTGATGCCGCTGCCCGAGGGCTATCGGGCCGGCCCGCCGACGAAGGACCACGCGATGTACTACTACCGGCCGTGGAAGACGATCCTGGTGCGCACGGTCGCCGACGGCGGCGAAAGCTATTACTTCTGCGGCGACCACCGACAGACGATTCCCACGCTGTGGCGCGAAGCGGTGCGGGCTTCTGCAGTAACCGGGCAGCGCACGACGGCGGCATAGCGAAAGCACCATAACGCCAAGCACCCCGGCTGCTTGGAGCAGCCGGGGTGCTGTAACCTGCGGG
>JBGQHD010000896.1:0-2741 GCA_041497795.1 Planctomycetia bacterium | reverse complement strand
GGGCGCGGGGGCCAAAAAAAGTTGGCACGCGAGCGGGTGGCACCACGCTCCTCTTGCCCAGCGTGGGCGATGCGCCACAATACGCCGATGAACGTTACGACTCCTGAACTCACCGTCGCGATGGACGCCGCCCGCACCGCTGGCGAGTACGTCGCCCGCTGCTTTGCCGACGGCATCGAGTCTCGCCCCAAAGGGACCGACCCGCGGGCCACGTTCGACCTGGTGACCGACGCGGACATCAAGGCGGAGATGCTAATCGCCGACGTGATCCGCCGGGCTTACCCGGCGCACGCGATCCTGGGCGAGGAGCTGCATCCCAGCTACGTGGCGGCCGAGCATTTGTGGGTCGTCGATCCCATCGACGGCACGAACAACTTCGCCCATCAGATCGCCCACTTCGCCATCTCGATCGGCTACTACCGGGCCGGCCGGGCGGAGTGCGGGGTGATCTACAACCCGGTGCGGGAGGAGTGGTACGTCACCGCGCGCGGGCAGGGGGCCTGGTTCAACGGCCGCCGCGCGCAGGTCGCGCCGCCGGCGACGCGGCTGGACCAGGTGCTGATCGGCCTGGGCTTCTACTACGACCGCGGCGCCATGATGGAGGCCACGCTGGCCGCGATCCGCGATCTGTTTCAACAGAACATCCACGGCATCCGCCGCTTCGGCACGGCGTCGCTCGACCTGGTGAACGTCGGCACGGGCCGCTGCGGGGCGTACTTCGAATACGAGCTGTCGCCCTGGGATTTCGCCGCCGGCCGGCTGTTCGTGGAAGAAGCCGGCGGGCTGGTCACGACCTGCGCCGGAACACCGCTGCCGCTGGCCAGGACGGGGGTGCTGGCCTCCAACGGCCCACTGCACCCGGCGGTGCTGGAGATCGTGAGCCGTCACTTGCCGCCCCGTGTGGCGTAGGCTTCCAGCCTGCGGATGGTGGCATACCTTCCAAGCCTGCCCGGTTGGCAGATTCGTTGTTGCCCGAGGCTCATCGTGATAGATTGGCCTCAGTACACGACGGGAAGGCCTCGCTCCGGCTATCGACCGTCGCTCTCGAACCATGGGGATGGCAACCATGTCTCAGCCGCGATTTGGCTCGTTTGTCTTGGCCGTTTCTGTTGGCCTGTGGGTGGTTTCCGACGGCGTCGGCGTGGCGGTGCCCCTCCCGAAACCAAGTCAATCGGGGACACGAACCGTCCGGTGGACCGTGAGAGAACCCTTTGTTTCCAACGAGCCTCATGACCCGCTCGTCGTCAAAGACATGGTCATCGTCGGCACGGACCGAGGGGCGTTGCAGGCGCGCCGGTGCAAGGATGGGGAGCTGCTGTGGGCCCACGAGCACGGGAAGCGAATCTTCCACCGTCCGTGCAGCGACGGCAAGCAGGTCTACTTTGCGTCGCCCAGCGGGGTCACCGCCGTGACCATCGAAGAGGGAGCGAAGGTCTGGAGTTTCGATGCGGCCTCCTGTGACGGGCCGATGATGGTGCTCGAGAAGCTAGGGCTGGTCTACGTGGGTGGGAACGACGGCCACCTTTACGCGCTGGACACGAAGAGCGGCGAGGAACGTTGGCGCTGCGACTTCGTCAGCGACGCGCCAGCCGATCCGCCCCATTTGCCGGGCATGCAGGCACGGCTGCGCGGCACCCGGGCGAGGCCGACCGCCCTGGTAAGTGACGGCGAGACGCTCTTCCTCAGCGTATTCGATCAAGGTCGCGTCATCGCGGTCAACGCGACCACTGGCAAGCAGCTTTGGTCGTTCCAGGCGCGCGGTTGGGTCTACGGCGCGGCGGTGGCTACCGAAAAGCACGTGTTTTTCGGCAGCCAAGATAAGGCCTTCTACTGCCTGGACAAAAAGACCGGTAAGAAGCTCTGGAGCCGCGAGACGAAGGGCGGCATCGAATCGGGCGGGGCGGTCGATGATAAGTTCGTGTACTTCGGCTCCTGCGACGGCGGCCTTTACTGCCTGAACCAATCCGACGGCAAGGAGCGCTGGCGGTTCGCGATCGATCGTCTGAATGGCAACAGTGCCATTTACTCCGTCCCGATCCTCCTCGGAGCGCGCGCGTACTTCGCGGCCGGCGAAGGGCAGGCCTACGCCGTTGACCGGCAGACGGGCAAGCTGAAATGGAAGGCCCGCCCTTCCAAAGGGTCTGATATGTACTGCTCGCCGGCCAGCGACGGGGCGCTGTTTTTCTTCGTGACGCGGGCAAAGTCGAAAAAGGTCGGAGACCCGCCTGGCCCGACGCTTGGCGCGCCGTCGCTGGTGGCGATTGGCGTGAAACGGTGAGCCCGACGCCACGCTGACGGCGATCCGCGATCTCTTTCGGCAGAACACGGCATCCGCCGCTTCGGTACGGCCTCGCTCGACCTGGCCTGTGTGGCCACCGGCCGGTTCATGGCACGGGCATTAGCACTTCTAGCTCGTGACTCACGGCCAAGATGGCCGTGCCACGCGTGCCACGCTCATCCGCCGCCGGCTTTCAGCTCGGCCAGGTACTGGGCGGTGCCGACCAGGCGGTCCCAGTTGTCGTGGATGTAGTCGGGCGGGCCGCCGATTTGGGCCACGGCTTGGGCCACCATTTCGGTGGGCACCATTTCGATGGCGTCCCAGGGGCAGACGGTCAGCACGTAGGGGTCGCTCTTCTTGCGCGGGATTTGGACGCAGACCTCGCAGCCGACGCAGCGCTCCAAGTCGATCTCGCACCATTGCTCCACACCCTTGACGATACCGCGGTCGAGCTTCAGCAAGT
>JBGQHD010000895.1:0-2742 GCA_041497795.1 Planctomycetia bacterium | reverse complement strand
CCTGCTGCGCGCAGCCGCTGAAGGGCGTCTCGGTTCGATCAACCTCGCGGTCGATGTCGCCAACATCGTCTCACTGCACAGCGGCCTGCCGATCAGCGTGGTCGATCTCGCCGCGCTCCGCCCGCCGCTGCGCGTCGGAGTTGCGCAGGCCGGTGATCGTTACGAATTCAACACGGCGGGCCAGGTCATCGAACTGGCAGGGCTGCTCTGCCTATCGGACGCCGGCGGTCCCTGCGCCAACGCCGTGAAGGATGCCCAGCGGACGAAGACGGGCCCAGGCACGCGCGAGACGCTGTCGCTCATTTGGGGCACCGTCGCACTGAGCGGCCGGGCGAGCGCGGCGGAAGCGTGGTATCGCGGATTACTCGACGAACAAGGGGTGATTACCGAGCCGGCCGCCTTCTCTCAAGGAGGATCAACATGAGCTCTCGACGGCAATTCATCGGCGCGGCGGCCGCCGGCGCCGCGGCGCTGGCTCGGCATCAGAACGAATGTTCTTGCCGACCTCTTCTACGGCGGACGGGAGTGTCCGCCTTACGCGCTAGATCACCTGCTTGATCGGCTCGGCCCCCTCCACGCCCACCAGCTTTTGATTCAGCCCGCCGTAGAAGTAGGTCAGCTTGTCGGGGTGGATGCCGAGCTGGTGCAGCACGGTGGCGTGCAGGTGCTTGACGTGGAAGCGGTCCTTGACTGCGGCGCTGCCCAGCTCGTCGGTCTCGCCGACCGAGCGGCCGCCGCGGACGCCGCCGCCGGCCAGCCACATGGTGAAGCCGTAGGCATTGTGGTCGCGGCCGGTCCCCTCGGCGTACTCGGCCGTCGGCTGGCGGCCGAACTCGCCGCCCCAGACGATCAGCGTGCTGTCCAAAAGGCCACGCCGCTTGAGGTCTTTGATCAGCCCGGCGATCGGCTTGTCGGTCGCGCCGGCGTGGTAGTTGTGGTTCTTCACCAGGTCGCCGTGGGCGTCCCAGTTGGCATCGTTGTGGTTGCCGCCGGAGTAGATCTGCACGAACCGCACTCCGCGCTCGACCAGCCGCCGGGCCAGCAGGCAGCGCCGGCCGAAATTCTCGGTCCGCTTGTCATCCAGGCCGTAGAGCTTCAGCGTGTTTTCCGTTTCCTGCGAGAGATCGACCGCCTCGGGCGCCGACGACTGCATCTGGTAGGCCAGCTCGTAGCTGGAGATGCGGGCCGCCAGATCGGTGTTGTCGATCCGTGCGAGCTGATGCTCGCTGTTGTAGTCGCGCAAGGTATCCAGCAGGGCACGCTGGGAGTCGCGGCCGGTGCCCTGCGGCGGCTGGAGGTCGATGATCGGCGGGCCGCTGGAGCGGAGGATCGTCCCCTGATAGACGGCCGGCATGTAGCCGCTGGTCCAGTTCTTGGCGCCGCTGATCGGCCCGCCCGTCGGGTCGAGCATCACCACGAAGCCAGGCAGGTTGGCGTTCTCGCTCCCTAGGCCGTAATTGACCCAGGAGCCGAGGCACGGGCTGCCGCTGAGGATTTTGCCCGTGTTCATCTGCAGCATGGCCGAGCCGTGCAGCGGCGAGTCGGCGGTCATCGACTTGAGGAAGGCCAGCTCGTCCGCGCAGGTGGCCAGGTGCGGGAAAAGGTCCGAAATCCATTGGCCCGACTGGCCGTATTGCTTGAACTTCCACTTCGGCCCCACCACGCGGCCCTGGTTCTTCGTGCCGCCGCGGCCCTTGGTGGTCACGTTGACCGTCTTGCCGTCCAGCTCGAACAGCTTGGGCTTATAGTCGAACGTATCGACGTGGCTCGGCCCGCCGTACATGAACAGGAAGATCACGCTGCGGGCCTGCGGCGTGAAGTGCGGGTCCTTGGGGGCGAGCGGGTTGACGTACTTGCCGGCGCCGTCGGCCGCCACGGCCTGGCGGGTGAGGAAGCCGTCGTCGCTCAAGAGGCTCGTCAAACCCAGGGCGGTGAAGCCGGCCCCGGCCTGCCAGAGGAACTCGCGGCGCGTCTGGCCGCAGAAGCAGTTACGAGGGGTGGTGGGCATGGCAGGCAGATATCGGCAAAAGGGGACACTAACCCGACGCGCAAGCGAGGGAGAGTCGCCGTGACGCGCCGCGATGCCCGTCCCGCCTCTCCCTCGCTTGCGCGTCGGGTTAGTGAATCGGCGTCACACCGCTATATTTGTAATTCAATCGCGCCAAGTCGTCCAACGCTTTGCATGTCCAGTCACGAGCCAACGCCGCCTCCCGCGCCGCGCAAGCCGCTGGAAAAGCCCGGCTTCTTGGAGAAGCCGGGCTTTTGTCCGACGCAATCGTGCCCGGCGCCGCGTGACCCGCCTCCGCAGTTCAGCCTGCGGGCGCTGTTTGGGCTGGTGGCGGTCGCGGCGGTGATCTGCTTCCTGGCCACCACGGTGAGCGCCCTGTGGGCGACCATCATCGGCTGGTTTCTGCTCCTCGTCGTCGGGCACGTGCTGGGAAACTGGCTGGGCCGGACGATCGGTCGGAAGCCTGTGACTCCGGAGCAGACGGCCGAACGCCCACCGCGGGCCGATCCGCTGGTCTTTGCCCCCACCTCGCGGCTGTGGCATCACGTGATCCTGGGCCGGGCAATGTTCGTTTCCGCCGGGCTGTCGGCCGTGGTCGGCTGCGTGCTGGGCATCCTCTTCGTGCTCGATCGGCCGGAACCGCCCTCGTGGACCGGATTGCTCGTCGGCGCGGCGTCCGCGGCGGTGATCGGCGGCTTGTTCGGCTTCTTGGTGAGCAGCTTCCTCAGCGTCGG
>JBGQHD010000894.1:0-2743 GCA_041497795.1 Planctomycetia bacterium | reverse complement strand
GCCGAGAACGACAAGTTGCGCGACGAGTATGGCCGTAATGCCCTGGGTCAGTCGTGCCTCATGGCCCGGCGGCTCGTTCAGGCCGGTGTGCGCTGCGTCACCATCGACCACAGCAACTGGGACACGCACGACAACAACTTCTCCGTGCTGAAGAACTCGCTGTTGCCGGACCTCGATGGGGGCATGTCGACCCTGTTTGCCGACCTGGCCGACCGCGACATGCTGAAAACGACGCTCGTCGTCATCAGCGGCGAGTTCGGCCGCACGCCGCGCATCAACCAGAATGCCGGCCGCGACCACTGGGGGCCGGGCTTTACCGTGATGCTCGGCGGCGGCGGCGTGCAGGGGGGCCGCGTGCTGGGGGCCTCCAGCGAACGCGCCGAAAAGCCCGCCACCGAGCCTTATGGCCCGGAAGATCTCGCCGCCACGATGTACCATCTGCTGGGCATCAACCCGCAAGACGAGTTCTACACGCCCGAAGGCCGCCCGGTGAAGATCGCCAACGAAGGCCGCGTGATGCGGGAACTACTGTAACGCTTGGTCGGCCAACGAAGGGGTGCCATGCCCAAGTCGCGGCCAGGACGGCGGTCACAACTCCCGGACACCCGAAGGTCCGCTGCAAGGGTGCCGGTGCAGGCCAAGTCCGAATTGGGCCGGCGGCTCCGCGCGATTCGCCAGAGGATCGTCCGGAGTGGAGTTACACTGCTGGATTGGCGCGGGATTGAACGCGAAGTCCGTGGACGGCATTGAGAGATGACGGAAACGGTTGTTCTGTATCGTCCCGTTGGCCCGACCGAGTTGCGGCTTATCCAACAGTCGGGCTGGACCGCCTTTCCACCGCGATTGTCCACGCAACCGATCTTCTACCCGGTGCTCAATGAAGAGTATGCCCGGCAGATCGCTCGGGACTGGAACGTGAAGGAGAGCGGCGCGGGCTTCGTCACGCGATTCGACGTCGAAAAACCGTTCCTTGATCGCTACGAGGTGCATCGGGTTGGCTCGACGATCCACGACGAATACTGGATTCCCGCGGAAGAGCTGGCAGAGTTCAACCGTCACCTGGTTGGCCGGATTGAAGTGGTCGCCGAATACCGCGCTCCTCAAGCGGAGACGTAGCATGCAGCGTAAGTTGATCCTCGTGACGGTGGTTTGCTCCGTGATCAGTGCCACCGGGCTGCGCGCCGAAGAGCCCTACGTCTCCTACATCTTCCCCGCCGGCGGCCAGCGGGGAACGACCGTCAAGTTCCGCGTCGGCGGGCACTACCTGCACGGCGAAGCGGATTTCTCGATGTACGGCGCCGGCGTGAAGGCCAGCGACCGCGTGCGCGAAGTGCCCACGGCCTGGTTTGAGGGCCCTCTCGTTCCGCTGCCGGCGTCGCAGCAGAAGGAAGATTATCCCAAGGACCATGCCGGTGAAGTGCAAATCGCGGCCGACGCGACTCTTGGCCAGCGGCTGTGGCGCGTGCGGACCTCGCAGGGCGTGACGCCGGCGATGCCGTTCGTGGTGGGTGACTTGCCGGAAGTGATCGAAGAAGAGATCGACGGCAAGCCGATCCCGGTTAGCGTGCAGTTGCCCGTCACGATCAACGGCCGCATCTTTCCCCGCGAGGACGTAGACATCTGGGCCTTTCGGGCGCGTAAGGGCGAGACGATCTGGTGCGAGGTTCAGGCGGCGCGTCTCGGCTCGGGCCTCGACCCGCGGCTGGAGATCATCGGCCCCGACGGCCAGCGGCTGGCCGAGAACGCGGGCTACTTCGGCGACGACGCCTTCGTGAGCTTCACGGCCCCGGCCGACGGCACGTACCAGGTGCGCATTCACGATGTCCAGTTCGGCGGCTTGCAGCACTACGTCTATCGGCTGACGGTTTCCGCCGGGCCGCACGTGGAGCTGACCTATCCGGCCGGCGGCCAACGGGGGACGACGACGCGCGTGCAACTGATCGGCACCAACGTGCCGCCGGAGCCGTTCGCCATCGACCTGCCGCGCGAAGGCGCCGAAGCCGTAGGACGGATTGTCAATCCGTCCGTCCAGGCTTTCTTGGACGGGCGCGACAGTCTTGTCTCGCGCCGCCTGCAGATCGCCGGCCAGTGGACGAACAGCTTTCTGATGGAACAGGGCGACCTGCGCGAGGAGCTGGAGCAGGAGCCTAACGGCGATCCCACGTCGGCCCGTTCCGTCGAGCTGCCCGCGACCGCCAACGGGCGAATCGACGCCGCGGGCGACGTCGATTGCTGGTCGATCTCGCTGGCGAAGGACCAAGAGGTGCGGCTCGATCTTCGCGCGGCGCGGCTTGGCTCGCCGATGGACGGCGTGTTGACGGTGCTCGACGCCACGGGCAAAGAGCTGGCCCGGTCAGACGACATCTCCGGTGAAGACACCGACTGCCAGTTGACCTTTCGTGCTCCGGCCAACGGCAAGTACACCGTGCGCGTCGCCGAGCAGTTCGCCTCGCGCGGCGGGCCGCGGTTTGTCTACCGGCTGACGATGACTTCAGGTGCGATGACTTCGGGTGTCACGCGACAAAAGGAGCCGTCGAAGTCAGCAAACCAGCCCCAGCCGGACTTTCGCCTGACGCTGGCACGCGACACCGTCACGGTGATGCGCGGCGGCACTGGGCAGCCCGCAGCACAGGTGAACGTGACGACTGAGCGATTAGGCGGCTTCGATGGCCCGATCGAGCTTAAGGTGCAGGGGCTGCCGCCGGGCGTAACCGTCAGCCCGACTGTCATCCCAGCCAAGCAG
>JBGQHD010000893.1:0-2744 GCA_041497795.1 Planctomycetia bacterium | reverse complement strand
TCGGGCGTGCAATCTTCTGGCTGGCGCGATGCAGGTGCCGGTGACCGAGCGCGGCCAGCAATCCCGCTGGGAGGCCGTGGAAGTTCATCGGGACACGTTCGACGGAGACGTGCATTCGCTGGACGTGGAACGCTACGGTCACTATGTGGCCGACGGCATTGTCACGCACAACTGTTTCTATGGATGGCGCGAAGGCGCCGCCCACCAGTTTCTCGGCCCCAACAATGCCACTGACGTGTGGTCGGTGAAGAAAGTGAATCCCCAGAGCATGGTTCATCTCACGGAGAAGCCCGTCGAGCTGGCCGTGAGAGCGATGCAGTACTCGTCACGACCTGGCGAGAACGTGCTGGACCTCTTCGGCGGCAGCGGCTCAACGCTGATTGCTGCCCAGCAGACGGGCCGCAAAGCGTTCCTGATGGAACTCGACGCGTTGTACGCAGACGTAATCTGCGAGCGCTTCCTGAAGTTCTCAGGCGTAGAGCCTGTCCGAGAAAGCGATGGTGCAAAATGGTCTACTTTGAAGAAGGCATAAAGACATGCCGTCTTTGCAGACGTGCGTTGCCGTTGAGCGACTTTCATCTGTCGCGGCCGGGCGTGTTCTCGTCGCGATGCAAGAATTGCCACGGCCTGGCGCTGCGTACATGCCGCTTCTGTAGCCGCATTTTCATCGGCAAGTCGAGTCGCAAGGCATGTTCGCACCTTTGTAGCGAGCTGATGCGATCCCCGACCTACCTCATTTGCCAACGCTGCGGTCAATTGTTCGGCCCCGTTGATCGTCGCGCTCGTCGCTTCTGTTCAAGAGATTGTGCCTACGCCGCCGCGTCGACGGGACGAAGGACTTTTCGGAAGACGATCAGCAAGGCCCGCAGTGCACAAAGCCTGCTTCGTTATCACGTTCGGGCCGGCCACATCATCCGTCCGAGAATATGCGAGGAATGCGGGGCCACGAATCGACGCATTGAGGGAGCCCACTTCAACTACGACGAGCCGCTGCGGGTCCGGTGGCTGTGCGTCCCTTGTCATCGACGGTGGGACAAGTGCGAACCAAAAAATGCTACGGTCATCGTGCAGCGCTTCGAGCAGTTCACCGGCCAGAAGGCCGAGTGCATCCCAGCGAAAGAAACAGCAAAGTGAGGTGTTGGCTGCTTCGTCCCGGAAGGGACGACGGGAATGGCGGGACCGCGACTCTCCCGACCCAAACATGGCGCGGACAAAAGAACCCGGCCGACATACCTCAGGCCGGCGAGGCAACAGCCGAAAGGCACGGTTCTGCGGCCGAGCCGCAGTTTTTCCAGGCAACGAGCAGGTAGTTGATCCTGCGTACCCCGCGCGTCCTGGTCCACATCCGATGTAGCCAAAAACCGGCCGTCAGTAAGCGAGTGCCTTGGAACAGCACTCAGTTGCCTCACCCAAGCAGCCACCTACGAGCAGACGAGAATCCGAGCAGGTGCGTTATCTGCCCTAAATCGGAAGGGAGCGGGGGTATGCGCTCGCATGCGCAGCAGTGCGACGCCTTGCTTCGGACGGCAAACAAGTGCACGTGCAACGCGCCCATCAGCCACCGAGGCCGGTCAGGCTTGGCCACGGAGACCTGCCCAAATTGGCCACCACATCGCCCAGGTTTGGCCCGTGTGGCGAAGAAGTCGGCGACTTGGGCCAGAGGTGCAACGACGAGGAGAGGCCCCGCCTGGGGCCTCGTGGGCGACTGGCCGCCCCTGGGTTGGATCATCTGCCGTTAGGCCTTGGCCAGGGAGAACCGCCCGCGGCTCACCCGCTCTACGCGGCATCCTGCGCGAGACGCAGCAGAAGGGCGGCGACTCGCGGTTCAAGAGGACCGACCGCGGTTTCGCAGCCTCGTTGCTTTTCGGCGTTCCATCGCTGCATAATGCGGGCTAGTTGCCGGGCGCGGGTGGCGGTGCCGACGCGCAGGCACTTTCTCTGGCGGAACTCTAAGGGGGGCACGCGCCTCGGGAGCCAAGAGATGACAAGTCGCATGGGAAGCCAAAAGCTCGTTCTCCGCTGTCCGCCGCCGTGGTCCTTCCTCGCGGGCATTAGCTTGTGTTGGTTTGGAATGACCGCCGCGCCCAGTTTGGCCGGCGAGCCAGTCCAACAACCGATGGCTGCGCCCCATCCATCCAAACCCAACGGCAAGGAGCTCTTCACTCGCGAGTGGTTGCCCAACGATCCGCGCGCCCACGGCGGTGACGGACTGGGGCCCGTGTTCAATGACAGCTCCTGCGCCTCCTGTCACAGCCAGGGCGGCGTCGGTGGCGCAGGGGCGAAGTCCAAGAACGTTAGCCTCGTGATTCCGTTGGATGCGGCCCGGGGCGGCGGCTTCGTGCTGCATCGATTCGGAGTGCACGAGGAGTTCGCGGCCTGGCGAGCGGCCCAGCTCGCCGGCAACATGGGGGGCCACAATATCAGAGCGGGGGGACCTGTGGTGGACACCTTTGTCCAAGGCGAAAAGCGCCTCGTGCAGCGCAACACCACGGCGCTTTTTGGCGCGGGCAAGATCGATGCGATCGACGAGCGCGTGCTCCTGGCGGCGGCCGAGCAGAAGTTCCCGGACTATCCTGAGGTTTCCGGGCGCGTGAGCCGCCTGGAGCAAGGCCGCGCCGGCCGGTTCGGCTGGAAAGCCCAAATCGCTGTTGACGGCGGTTGAAAACGGCGGCGCGGGGGAGTGTCGCGGCGGTTGAAATTGGCGGCGCACCACGGTGCAACCCTGGGGAGTTGGCAAGATAGGG
>JBGQHD010000892.1:0-2749 GCA_041497795.1 Planctomycetia bacterium | reverse complement strand
TCAGGCTATGCCGCGGAGAGCCGCCGGCCATCGCGAACATCTCGCCCTGGTAGTACTCGCTACGGAAGCTCGCCGCGCGCTCGATGGCGAGATACTCGGCGGGCGTCAACTTCGGAATACGTTGCGGGGCGGCGGACATAACGGGCATGTTAGCGGTAGGCCAAAACGCAGGCAACGGACGGTCGATCGGTTCGACTTGGCCGTCTTCCTTGCTCAGCCGCCGAACGGAGGCCGGCACACGTCCGGCGCTTTCGGATAGGCTTGCTTGGGAGGATCCGGCAGCGGCGGGTTGGCGATGCACGAGCCCACGGCAAGTGCGGAGCCCAAGATCAGACCGCCCGCCAAGCCGAGCCGCCGGGGTGGCGAAGCGCCGCTCCGCAGAACATCGATGAGCAGGAGGGCGAACACTATCGCGAACATCGCCAGGCTCTGTTGCGGAGCCGATCCCAAACCCAACAGCCCCGCGGGGCACTCCAGCTTGCCGCGGAATTCCAAGCTCACGTGGAACAAGGCCACCCCCAGCCCGGCCGTCGCCAGCGGCAGCGACAACAGTCCCAGCCACCTCTCCCGTTGGGCCCCGGCGACGAGTCCCATTCCCAGCACAGCGACCAGGCTCATGGCAAACGCCCGCTGGTAGAAACACAGCGGGCAGGCTTTCAGGCCCAGGGCAAGGCTCAGCATCAAGCTGCCCGCGACGGCCAATACGGAAGCGGCCAGGGCCGCCCAAATCCAAATGCCGGCGCGGGCGGTGCCGGATGTTACGCCGGCGAGTGAACGTTCCGCCGCGGAAGATGTCATGTTTGGGGTCCTCGCTCGTTGTCGGCCGCCGCAAGGTATTATATTGTAAGGAGTTTGCCGGGCGCAGCGAAAGACATGCGGCCGCCCGTCCGCTGCTGATGGGAGTGCGATTGTGTCTCGATTGATGACCGGGTCCGACGTGGTGGTGCAATCCATCATCAACCACGGCGTGGACACTATTTTCGCGTATCCTGGCGGGGCCAGCATGCCCTTGCACCAGGCCCTCACGCGCTTCAAGGACCGGCTCCGCACGATCCTGCCGCGTCACGAGCAGGGGGGCGGGTTCGCCGCGCAGGGCTATGCCCGCTCGACCGGCAAGCCCGGCGTGTGCATGGCCACCAGCGGCCCGGGGGCGACGAACCTCGTCACCGCGATCGCCGATGCCAAGATGGACAGCGTCGCCCTGGTGGCCATCACCGGCCAAGTGAAGACGCGGGTGATCGGCACCGACGCCTTTCAGGAAACCCCCATCGTCGAGGTCTGCCGCGGCATCACCAAGCACTCGTACCTGGTGACCGACGTCGAGAACCTGGCCCGCGTCATGCGCGAGGCCTTCCACCTGGCCGTCACCGGCCGGCCCGGCCCCGTGCTGATCGACATCCCCAAGGACGTGCAGGAAGCGCCGCTGGTGCCCAACTTCGAGGCGCCGATGGACCTGCCGGGCTACCACGTCGAAGACCGCCTGGCCCGGCCGGAGCAGGTCAACCAGATGGCCGCGGCAATCAAGCTGGCCAAGCGGCCGATCATTTACGCCGGCGGCGGCATCATCGCCAGCGGGGCCAGCCGCGAGCTGGCCGAGCTGTCGCACAAGACGGGCATCCCGGTGGCGATGACCGTGATGGGCTTGGGCGGTCTATCGAACTACGACCCGCATTGCCTCGACATGCTCGGCATGCACGGCAGCGTGTACGCCAATTACGCGGTGAACGAAGCCGACCTTTTGATCGCGCTGGGCGTGCGCTTCGACGACCGCGTGACCGGCAAGCTGGCCGAGTTCGCCAAGCGGGCCAAGATCATCCACGTGGACATCGACCCCTCAGAGATTAACAAGAACAAGGCCGCGCATATCCCCGTGGTCAGCGACGTGCGGTACGCGCTGGCCGAGCTGAACAAGATCGTCGAAGTGCCCGACATCTCCGCCTGGCGCGAGCAGATCGCCCAGTGGAAGCTGAGCGATCCCTTCGAATATGACGAAGACTTCGACGGCATCTTGCCGCAGCACGCGATCCGCTCGCTATCGGACATGACCCGCGACCGCAAGACGATCGTCACGGTCGGCGTCGGCCAGCACCAGATGTGGACGGCCCAGTTCTACAAGTTCCAATGGCCGCGGACGTTCCTGTCCAGCTCCGTCCTGGGGACGATGGGCTTCGGCCTGCCGGCAGCACTGGGCGCCCAGGCGGCCAACCCCGGCACGCTGGTGGTCGATATCGACGGCGACGGCAGCTTCCTGATGAACGTGCAGGAGATGGCCACGGCCTACTGCGAGAAGCTGCCGGTCAAGGTGCTGTTGCTCAATAACCAGCACCTCGGCATGGTCGTGCAGTGGGAAGACCGCTTCCACCAAGGCAACCGGGCACACACCTATCTCGGCCCGATCGACGATCCCGAAGCCATCGGCCAGGGCAACGGCCTGGGCCCCAGCCGCCGCTATCCCGACTTTGTGGCCGTCGCCCAGGGCTTCGGCTGGCATGCCCGGTTTGTCGAGCGCAAAGACGAGCTGCCCGAGGCGCTGGAGGAGATGCTCCGCCACGACGGCCCGTGCCTGCTCGACGTGGCCGTGCCGTACCAGGAGCACGTGCTGCCGATGATCCCGGCGGGGATGACGGTGAAGGAATTGATCAAGCGGTAATGTGATAAGTGTGGCCGACTCGCTCCGCGAGTTGAGCTTGCGGCGTAGCATGCCGAACCTGAAGGCATCGTATGTCTCTACGCGCGGAATACCATGGTC
>JBGQHD010000891.1:0-2765 GCA_041497795.1 Planctomycetia bacterium | reverse complement strand
GGGCAATGCGGCGTGGATGCTCTACTTTACTTCGAAAGACGGCGTCCATTGGGAGAAGCCCGACCTGGGGGGCATGGAAGTGGCGGGCCGCCGCGATCACAACATTGTCTTCGCCAGTGACATCGTCCCGAAGTCCTCAACCCGGCTCTCGTATGGTCCAGAGAAATACGTCATCCCCACAAGGCCGATGGCCCCGCAGGGAAAGAAGGCCTTTTTCTGGGGTGTCAATAAGCATCCGCATCCGCGCGACCCCTCGGAAAAATACGTCGCCCTGGCGATCGTGCAGGATCACCGCCGCGGGGCGCACATCGTGACCTCGCCGGATGGCATTCACTGGTCCTGCGCCGCGTCGCCGTTCTGGCAGACCCCGCACGACGTGGCCTCGACGGGGGACGATTGCCTGATGCACCTCATCTTCGACGAAGCGAAGCGGAAATGGGTGATTTATCGTCGGATCATCCCCGAGTTCAGCGAGCGAATGATCGCCGACGACAGTGACCGCAACCGTCCGCCGATCGACCGCTACAACCGCTCGTACGCCCGCGCCGAAAGCGAGGATCTGAAGGAGTGGAAGAACCACCAGTTCATCCTCGCCATGGACGCGGACGATCCGGCCGACACGGAGCTCTACCAATTCGGTTGCCACAAATTCGGCGCGACTTACGTCGGGTATGTGAGCATTTTCTATCTGCGCCGTCCCCAGCCGATCGACATTCACCTGGCAACGAGTCGCGACGGCATCCACTTCACGCGGGTCTGCCGGGGAACTCCCTTCATACCGGCGGGGCCACTGGGTTACTACGACTTCATGGCAATGGCCTGCTCGCAGCCCAAGCCCATCGTGGTCAACGACACGGTCTACCTTTACTACGCGGCGCTGAACTTTCCCCACGATGCCGACGAAAGCGCCTCGCCCCATTACACCGGCGGCGTGGCGCTGGCCACCTTCAAGCGCGACCGGTTCGCCTCGCTGGAAACCGGCATTGCCGATGCGGACCCGTGCCGAATTCTCACAAAACCGTTCGTCGTGCGGCATCCTCGGCTGTACCTCAACGCCGCGACGTGGGGAAAGGGCTCGATCCGCGTGGAGGTGTTGACCCGTGATTGGCAGCCGATTCCAGGCTTCACGGCGACCGACGCTCGGGAGATTCAGGGAGATGCTCTCGACCATCCGGCCCAGTGGTCGCACAACGCCGACGTCCGCAAGCTCCTGGGCCAGGAGGTCCGCCTGAAGTTCCACATGGTGCGGGCCAGAATCCACGCGATGTCGTTCAGCGACGACGAACGACCGTTGGGTGTCGTTGGGGCCGAGTATCGCACCGACGCTCAAGGAGATTTCGCACCGAAGTTGAACTGACGTCCCCGGTGCTCCGCTAGCCCGCATTTCTCACCGCGCGGCGGGAAGGCGGGCGGCGGGGCTGGCGGGGCGGGTTGGCGCGGCGGGCGGCTTCGTAGCGGGGCGACGGCGAGCGGAGCGGTGGGCGGTTGGGGGGGGCTGGTGAGGCAGCTGGACGCGCGCGGGCGGCCTTTTTTCGCTCCGTGCGCAGTCCGGTAGCGCGTCGGGTGGTCGGATCGTCGAGACGAACGCCGCTGCCGCGGTCACGCCGGCGCTGGAAAAGGGGCGGGATCTGCCAGCGACAGAGGTTGTCGAACGCCTGGCGGAAGATCGCCTGATACGGGCAACTCTGGGCCAGCGAGAACCACACCCGGCGAACGCTCACACGCACCACCGCCCCGATCTTGAGCAGCTTCAAGCGGATCGTGTCGCAACGGGCCTGTGCCAGCGGCGTGTCCTTTAGCCCGTGCTGCCGCATGATCTGGAGCAGCACGTACGCCGCGCTGGATAACCACAGCCGCAGTTGGTTGGCCCGCATGGTCTGGCAACTGGTGCGGTCGGCGAACAGGAACAGTTGCTGCTCCTTGATGCGATTCTCCATCTCCCCCCGCGCGCAATACAGGTCTTCGTACAGGGCCCGTGCGTCGAACCGCTCGGCGGCGAGCGACGTGACCACGAACCGCGGATTGGCGCCTTGGGCCAGGTGCTCGGCCTTGCCCACCACGCGCCGCTCGCGGCTCCAGCTCTTGCGGGTGCGGTAGGTGAAGTCCTTGAACAACCGCGTCGGCTGTCGCGTGGCTTGGAACTGTTGTTGCGCTGCGTGCAGCTCGCGTCCCAGGATCTTTTTGAGGCGCTGGTTCTTGGCCAGGCCAAACACGTAATCGACGCGGTTTTCTTCGCACCAACGCATCAAACCCTCGCGGCAGAAACCGCTGTCGCCCCGCAGCACGATCCGCACGTCGGGCCAGCGCTGGCGAATCTTGGCCACGATCCAGGCCGTCTGCTTCACGCTGCCGGCGGAGGCATCGATGTTCGCCGGCCGCAACTTGGCCAACAGCAGGTGCTCGCCGCAGAAGATGTACAGCGGCAAATAGCAGTAGCAGTCGTAGTAGCCGTGAAAGAAGCGGCCCTGCTGATGGCCGTGAATCGGGTCATCGGTGGCATCCAAATCGAGGACGATCTCGCCGGGCAGCTGCGGGTGGAGTTGCAGAAAGGCCTCCACGAACCACTCGGCAATCTCGGCCTGCCGGGCCACAATCTTCTTGTAGCGACTCTTCGCGTTGGCACGCGCGGGCGTGAGCTCCAGGCGGTTGAGCGTGCTCTTGCCGGCCAGCGGCTTGCCGCGGTCGCGCGGGTTGCAGCGTTCTTCGCCGGTCACGTCCTGCTTGCCGACCAGCGTGGCCAACAGCGGATCGGCCCGCAACTGATC
>JBGQHD010000890.1:0-2767 GCA_041497795.1 Planctomycetia bacterium | reverse complement strand
CGCCTCCCAGGCGATCTGCTTGCGAAGTTTTTCACCAGCTATCAGATGCGTGCGCCGAAACCAAGCCCATCAATGCGGCGCTGGGCGTGAGGGGATGTCTCCTGCAATTCTACGTTGACGGATGGCAGAGGGGAAAGTGCGCTTCGCGGTTTTATCGCCGCGGCTTTGCCATGTCCGCCAGTTTGAGGACTTCGTTGACGTCTGCATCCGTGGCGCGCTTGCACTCGTATGGTTCGCGGTCGAAGGCCTCGGGGTGCTTGAGATTCTTTGCCACGGCGGCTTCCATCTCCGCGCGGGTCTTGGCATCCTTGAACGGAGAAAAATCGGCGTTCAGCGAAGTTAAGAGAAGTTTGTCCTTCGACAGTTCTAGCTTGTCAATCGTGTAAGGTCGGTTCTTGAGCCGATTGCGGCGCCCCTGGGGCCACGACTTGTTGTCGCTGATCTTGCAGGTCACGAATCGCGTGCCTTCGATTTCAGCCAGCCACGCGATGCCGGCATGGCTACCCAAGTATTTGGTTGGCTTCTGCAGTGTCCCGTCGCAGACAATCTCGGTGAAGTCGTAGTAATGTCCATCTTTGCCGGGCACCACGGTGTAGAGCGTGAACGACTTATCGCCATCTGCCGACACCCAGTAACCAATGAGCGCCGGATCGACAGTGGACGTTTCGGGATCGCCGACAGGTACAGAAAAGAGACAACCTGGCAGGAGCGTAACGGATACAACCACCACGATCCGCAGCATGCCGCGAATTCTTGCACGGGGAGCAAACATTGACTACTTTCTTGGGAGGCATGGAACAGAGGCGCTTATCATGGATTGGGCCAGCGATGCCCTATCCTACAATTGGGCAGAAGCCGTTTGACCTCTGCTTCCGTAACGCTGCTCACATCGACGAAGAGACATTTTAGGCTGGCTAGCTGGCTAACTTGGACAAGACCAGCATCGCTGAAGTGGGTTCTGTAAAGATCCAGCTCGGTAAGATGGCTGAGATCGTTTAACGCAACTAGACCGGCGGCAGTTACCCGAGTGCCTGCCAGATCAAGGAATTCAAGATTCGTCAAGGGCCGAAGCTGCGCCAATCCAACATCGCTGATTGGCGTGTCCTCGAGAAGCAGTCGTTTTAGCCCAGATAGTCGCTTGAGGTGCATCAGTCCATTATTGCTGATCCCGGTGCTGCTGAGGTCAAGGTATGTAAGACTGCTCAATGTCTCGATCGAGGTCAGCCCGACATCGCTGATTGTCGTCCCGTAGAGTTCGAGAGCCTCGAGATTCTTCAGGCCTTGCAGGTGCGTCAGCCCATCGTCGGTGACTTGCGTTTGCGCGAGCCTGAGTTCCCTAAGAGTCGCCACCTGGCCAACGTGCGCCAACCCGGCATCGCTGGTCCTCGTTCGTCGGAGTTCGAGAGATTCGAGGCTAGTTAGCTCTTTCAGGTATCCAAGTCCGTCGTCGCTGATGGCCGTGTCCGAAAGTGAAAGCACGCGAAGACTGCCTAACTGCCTTAGGTAGGCCATATCATTATCGCCTGTATCTTCTCTCAAATACTGCACTTCCACAGCCTCGTCAAAATAATCGACGCCGACAAGCTGACGCAGACGGGGGTTCGATTTCGTCGGCTCGGTGACGATGGAATAAGCTCTCTCTCCCTGTGGTCGCAGCGCCATGATCGCGCGACGTTGGCTTCGGTAAACGTCGAATTCCGGCAGAAAGGTCCGTAAGGCGCACAGGCCATCGTTCGTAACGCTCGTTGTATCCAGCACCAGACCACGCAATGCGCCGAGTCTGTGCAGGCGCCGAAGATGCTCGTCCGAAAACTCGTTGCCACCGACTATTAAAACTTCCACGGCCGGTAGCGCCGCAATCTGGTCCAGGTAAGCCTCGGGCTCATCGCAGTTGGCCAGATCGACCAGGGTGATGTTCTGAAAGTCGTCGCCAAACAGCCAAAGGAGCCATTTGTCCGCGGCCGTCGTCTGGTAGCTGCCGCCCAGCTTCTCGATCAGGGCCATCGTCTCGCGCTGCCGGCGATACGGCTCGACGTACACGCGGAACGCCATCGCCCCGCCGGCCGCCAGCGCGGTGACGGCCAGCAGCGTGCTGAGGCCGAACTGAAACCACCGCCGCCGGGGCTTCTTGCGCGGCTTCTCGTGGTTCTCTTGTTCGCTCGGCTTTCCCATGCCGGGATTCTCGCGCCGCTGTGGAGCGTGAGTCAAGCTCTTCCATCGATAGGCCGGTCGCCACCTGTGAAACTAATGGCTATTCGGGCCGAAGGCCCTTGACCCGAAAGCCCAGGGCGAAGCCGGCGAAGCCCTGGGTCCGCGGGCCCCACGAGTGACACGAAAGGCCCAACGGGCCGCGACCTGCGTTAGCGCGGTTGCGGCCCGTTGGGCCTGAGAGAATCGTGGCGCATCCAGTTCCCAGGGCTGCGCCCTGGGCTGAGTCGCGCACCTTCGGTGCTGTTCAATCGTTGGCCGCCGTGCACATTGGATCTGGTGCCAACAATGCACGTGGCCTACGCGCTCGGGGCTTGGGCTACTCGCGTCTGATATAGCAATCGGGCAACGACTTCTCAAGATTCGCGATCCCCTCCCTGGTCACGTTGGTGCCCGACAGGTCGAGCACCTGCAATTGCGCGAGCGCTCGGAGATGTGCCAGGCCCGCGTCGGTGACGCCGGTTCGCCGCAGCTACAGCGAGCGAAGCTGCGTGAGACGCTGAAGGTGCGGCAGGCCGGCGTCGGTAACGCGCGTGCCACCGAGCCCGAGATCGCGGCG
>JBGQHD010000889.1:0-2775 GCA_041497795.1 Planctomycetia bacterium | reverse complement strand
CGACTCGCTCCGCGAGTCGGAGCGTAAAACAGACGGCAACTCGCAGAGCGAGTTGCCCACGCGCACGACCGCCGCCGGCGCACCGGCTGCGAACGACCCACCCGCTTCTGGTGAGCCGGCGCTCGCTGCGCGAGCTTGGCCCACCCTACGAGCTGCTCAGGATGACGGTGCGCAAGCCCTGCCGCCGGCTAGTCCGTGGGATGAGCCGGGGCCGTATGCGCACTTGCACCACGGCGAGGCTGGCGGACGGATTGAAAATCCGTCCTACGAGGGCTTGCACCGCGGCGACGCGCCCGGACGGATTGAAAATCCGTCCTGCAAGCACGATCGCCGGGATTCGCTGCTCGATCGGATGGTGGAGGAAGACTTCGCCATCCGCGATGCGCGCCAGGGCATCCGCCACACCGTGGCAGAGCTGCTGCGCGACCGTCTCGGCCGCCCCGGCCACGTGGGCCGCGAGTCGTGGCAGCCGCCCGAGGGGATGTGAGGGTGACTATAATGCTAGAGTTGAACTGACGGCGAAACGACAGAGATCCCTCTCACGGCCGGCAGATGAAGATCCCATCTTTGGGCACGACCACGGCGCGCAAGGAGGGAGGCTGGGAACGGCGTTGGGGCCGGCTCTCCGCTCCGCGCCGCATGTTCCTGGTGGCGCTGGTCTGCCAATTCGCGACGGTGCTCATCACCTGGCCGGTTTGGAACCTTCGGGAATCGCCGATCAACCTGCCGCTGGTTCCCACGCCGGCCGTTTCTTTTGGATCGCTGGTCATCCTGAGCCTGGTCGTGGCGCTCGTCTGGCCCCGCCCGGGTCTGGCCCTGCATGCCGCACTCTACGGCGTGGCGTGCGTGTTCGATCAGTATCGCTTGCAGCCGCAGTTCCTGTCGCTGATCGTGCTGATGTGGGCCTGCGTTTCCGAGGAGGGAGCCTGGTTTGGACGGTGGTATCTGGCGGCGATGTGGCTGTGGGCGGGCTTGCACAAGCTGCTGTCGGTCGAGTGGTTCGGCAGTTTGTCGTGGCAGTTCTTGGAGTCGAGCGGCATCCCGCCCGCCGGCTGGCACGTGGTCTTCGCGGCGGTCGTGGCCCTGGGCGAAGTGGGCGTGGGGCTGCTGGCGATCTTCGCGCCGCGGCGGGCGGCGATCCCCTGCCTGGTGATGCACTTGGGGATTCTGCTCGCGCTGTCGCCTCTGCTCCACGATCACAATGCGAGCGTGTGGCCGTGGAACCTGGCCACGGCGATTGTCGGCTTCTGGCTGCTGCGGCAAACGGCGCCGCCGCCCGTCTGGCGCTACCGTTACGCGGTGACGGCGGCGTTGTTCCTGGTTCCGGCCGGCTATTATTTCGACCTGGTGAACCCGCGGCTGGCGTTTGTGCTTTACAGCGGCAATCTGCCCTGCGCGCTGCACACCCGGGCGGGCTCGCTGACGCGGCTCGACGGATGGGGCGGCTTGGCCGTGCCGTTTCCGGACTCGCCGCGGCTCTTCGTCCAGGTGTTTCAGCGCACGGCCGCCGCCGGAGACAAGCTGCACGTCGGCGACCCTCGCTGGGGTTTTGCCGATCGGTACTTTCTGAAGGCGCAGGACGGGTCCGTTCGCGAGATTTCACGCGAGCAGTTTTCGCGGGCGGATGCCGAGGCCGGCGAAGTCGCCGGAATCGAATCGGAATCGCCGAATGCCGTGTGGCGAATCGCCCGCTCGGGCGGAGTGCTCGAACGCGACGCCGACCAGGTGGTGTACTCGGCGACGCTCGCCGGGCCGGAATGCAGCGACGAGGCACTCGGCCAATTGTCCGAGCTGCGGAACCTGCGCGAGTTGAAGCTCGAGAATCTCAAGGGCGCCGCCGCTGCCCTGGCGGCGGCCGCCGACCTGCAGCGGCTCCAAGTCGTGGAAATCAAAGGCTGCCCGTTGAGCGATGACGATCTGCAAAGTCTGGCGCGGGTGCCTACCCTGCTGTGGCTGCATCTGGAAAGCGTGGGAGTCACGAGCGACGGTTTGGCGGTGCTCGATCGACTCCCGCAGTTGGAAGTGCTGCACTTGCCATCCACCCGTATCGACGATCGCGGGTTGGCGCGAATCGGGTCTTTGTCCAAGCTGCGTTGGTTGGACCTGCGCGACACGCGCGTCACCGGCGGCGGCTTGGCGCACCTGCAAATGCTGCGGCAGTGCGAGTGGATCGACCTTTCCGGCACGGACGTCGACGACGAGGGGTTGCGTTTTCTCCGTGCCCTGACGAGTCTCGAGGTCCTGCAACTGGAACGCACGAAAATCGCCGACGCGGCCCTCGCCCACTTGCGAGGCCTCACGCGCTGCCAACATCTGAATCTCAATCAGACGCTGGTTACCGACGGAGGTTTGGAGCACCTCAGCCCGCTCATCAACCTGCGCACGTTGAAACTGCGTGGGACGCTGGTTACGGCCGAAGGCGCGCGGCGAATCGGCAAGGCGTTGCCAGGCTGCAAAGTCGAGTGGTGATCGGCGGCTGGCGACCCGGCCGGGTGGCACGCAATGGCTGCGTTTGCTCGCCACCGGCGCAACAGCAGCGGCCAGCGCCGGCGTTGCCGCCGGGCGCTGGCCGCTGGGAATTCCGCGCTGAAATTCTGGCTGCCGGAAATCAGGCGTTTGCGCCTGATGCTTCGCTATTCCACTTCGATCTGCCACGGCGCGTCGGCCGTGACGTTGATGAAGTAGATGCCATCCTCGGGCACCTTGACCGGCGTCGAGCCTTCGGTCGTCTTGAGCGTGTTGACGAGCTGCTCGATCATCCGCCCGTTGGCGTCG
>JBGQHD010000888.1:0-2777 GCA_041497795.1 Planctomycetia bacterium | reverse complement strand
CGACGGCGAAGTGTGCGGCATCGACCACGCCAACGGCCGGGTCACCGTCATGACCGAGATCTTCAGCCGCAAGACGCCGGTGGAATTCGATTATTGGCAGATTGAGCGAGTATAGTCAGGAGTCAAGCAACAGGAGTCAGGACTCAGGAGTCAGCAAGCGACAACCTGACTCCTGATTCCTGACTCCTGACCCCTGTCTCCTGCCCCCTGACTCCTGATGACACATGGCTAAGCAGCTCGTCGGCAGCGTGAGATTCCAGTGCCCGGGCGGCCAGGCGACGCCGGCCCCGCCGGTGGGCACCTCGCTGGGTAAGTTCGGCGTGAACCTGGGCCAGTTCGTCCAGCAATTCAACGACCGCACGCGCGAGGCCGGCGGCATGCCGATCCCGGTCGTGGTGAACGTGTACAACGACCGTTCGTTCGATTTCGTCTGCAAAAGCCCTCCGGCGGCGGCGCTTTTGAAAAAGGCTGCGGCCATCGCCAAAGGCTCCGGCGTCCCGAACAAGGAAAAGGTCGGCAAGGTCACGTCGGCCCAGGTGGCCGACATTGCCAAAATGAAGATGAGCGACCTCAACGCCCGCGACATGGACCACGCGAAGCGAGTGATCGAAGGAACAGCGCGCAGCATGGGCATCGTCGTCGAGGGATAACTATCCATGATCGCCCGGGACCGGCCGCGGATCGTCGCCTAACACTTCGCGGTTTAGCGAAAACGAATACAGCACAGCTAATTGCACAGTCTCACCATGGCCAAGAAATCCAAACGCTTCCGAGCGCTGCAGCAAAAGCACAACACCGAACAGGCCCTGGAGCTTCCCAAGGCGGTGGAGGTGCTCAAGCAGTACGGCACGACGAAGTTCGATCAGACGGTGGAAGTCGCCATGCGCCTGGGCGTGGACGCGCGGCAGGCCGACCAGCTCGTGCGCGGTTCGGTGGTGCTGCCGCACGGCATCGGCAAGTCGCTGCGGGTGGCCGTATTTGCCAAGGGGTACAAGGCCGAGGAAGCCAAGGCCGCCGGGGCCGACACCGTGGGCGAGGACGACCTGGCCAAGCGCATCAAGGACGGCTGGCTGGACTTCGACGTGTGCATCGCCGCGCCGGACATGATGGGCATCGTCGGCCCGCTGGGCAAGACGCTCGGGCCCAAGGGCCTGATGCCTTCGCCGCGCGCCGGCACGGTCACTTCGGAGATCGGCAAGACCGTGAAGGAGTACAAGGCCGGCAAGGTGGAGTTCCGTAACGACGCCACCGGCATCGTCCACGCGGTCGCCGGCAGGCTCAGTTTCGACACGCCCAAGCTGACGGAGAACATCCGGGCCTTCATCGACCACATCCTGGGGATGAAGCCGGCCGCGATCAAAGGCCAATACGTGAAGAGTATCTACATCAGCGCCACGATGAGCCCCGGCATTCAGATCGTGGCGTAGTCGTCCCTGGTCCGTTGTCCTTGGTCCCTTGTTGTCCGCGTTACGGACCAAGTGGGTGCAAGGGACAGGGGGCCAAGGACAAAGGACTAACCGATGAGCAAATACGTCAAACAGCTCCTCACCGACCACCTGCGCAAGCAGTGGCAAGGGGTCGAAGCCGCGCTCTTGGTCAACGTGAGTGGCATGAACCCCAACGCCAGCATGAAGCTGCGCCGCGAGCTGCGGCAGAAGAACATGCACCTGCAGATGGTGAAGAACTCGCTGGCACGGCTGGCCGCCGATGGCACGCCGTTGGCGCCGGCTTTCAGCGAGTTGAATACCCCCACGGCCGTGGTGTGGGGCGGCGAGGACATCGTCAGCCTGGCGAAGGAAGTTGTCCGTTTGGCCAGGGTGGAAGCCTATGCCCCGTTTGGCCCGCTCGGTGGGGTCATGGAGGGGGAACGGCTGACCGGCGACGACGTGATCGGCGTCAGCAAATGGCCCAGCCGCAAGGAACAGCTCAGCATCCTGGTGGGCCAGATCCTGGCGCCGGGAGCGAACCTGTCGAGCCAGTTGCTCGGGCCGGGGCGCAAGTTGGCCAGCCAGGTCAAGAAAAAGAGCGAAGGGGCCGAGGAAGCGCCCGCCGAGGAAGCACCCGCCGAGGAAGCGGCGGCGCCCGAGTCCCCGCCGGCTGCTGGATCGGCGCCCGCCGCTGAGTCGCCGTCCGCGGCGCAGTCCGCGCCTCCCGCTGAACCCGCACCCGCGCCACCGGCGCCGGCGGGCTAAACCGCAAGCGTTTCGTCGCGCCACTTCCTAACACAACGGGTGGCGGGATTCGTGACTGACGACCCCCAAGCGACTAACAACTGCCACTGACAAATCACCACTGACAAATCACCCCGCCAGAAAGGAGCCGCCATGTCCACCGCCACCGCCACCTTTTCCGACAACACGAAAACGATCGGCGACAAGATCGCCGGGCTCACGCTCAAGGAAGCCAAGGAGTTGAGCGACTACTTGAAAGACGTCTATGGCATCGAACCGGCCGCGGGCGGCGCGGTAATGATGGCCGCCGCGCCGACCGAGGCGGCGGGCAAGCCCGTCGTGCAGACCGAGTTCGACGTGATCCTCAAGGGCTTCGACCCCGCCAGGAAGGTGAACGTGATTAAGCTCGTGCGGGAGATCACCGCCATGAGCCTGATGGACGGCAAGAAGGCCGTCGAAGCCGCTCCCACCAAGCTCAAGGAAGGCATCAGCAAGGAAGAGGCCGAACAGCTCAAGAAGAAGGTGGAGGAAGCCGGCGGCCAGGTGGAGATCAAGTAGTCATTCCGCAGCACGTGGCACGAGATTGCGTTCTTACGGCGTTGCGTT
>JBGQHD010000887.1:0-2785 GCA_041497795.1 Planctomycetia bacterium | reverse complement strand
CCGTCATTCTGAGCGCAGCGAAGAATCTCGCGAGAGGTAACCGCATGCAACTCGTCAAGTTCGCGTCCCCCTCGATGCCGTCCGGGGTTGGCATCCTCGAGCAATCTCAGGTGATTCCACTGACGCTGCCCTTTCAGGGCCTGTCGGACATTCTCGAGGCCGACGACCCGGCCGGGGCCGCGCAGCGGATGACCAACGCCGACGCCCAGCGCCTGCCGCTGTCGGACGTGCGGTTGCTGGCCCCCATCGACCGGCAAGAGGTCTGGGCTGCCGGCGTCACCTACATTCGCAGCCGCAAGGCGCGGATGGACGAGTCGGTGGACGCCAGCACTTTCTACGACAAGGTCTACGACGCCCCGCGGCCGGAGCTGTTTTTCAAGGCCACGCCCCGCCGCGTTTCCGGGCCGGGCGAGGGGGTCCGCATTCGTCAAGACACGAAGTGGAGCGTCCCCGAGCCGGAGCTGACGCTCGTGCTCAACTCGCGGATGAAGCTGGTCGGCTTCACCGTCGGCAACGACATGAGCGCCCGCGACATCGAGGGAGAGAACCCGCTCTACCTGCCGCAGGCGAAGGTCTACGATGGCTGCTGCGCGCTGGGGCCGTGCATCACCTTGGCCCGCGCCATGCCGGCGCGCGAGAAAACAGGCATTCGACTCGTCATCCGCCGCGGCGGCGGTGTCGCATTTGAAGGCACGACGGACCTGGGGAAGCTGGCCCGCACGTATGACGACCTGATCGGCTGGGTCTCGCGGGACAACCACTTTCGCGACGGTCTGTTTCTGCTGACGGGAACGGGCATCGTGCCGCCGGACGATTTTTCGCTCGCGGCCGGCGACGTGGTGGAGATCAGCATCGACGGCATTGGCACGTTGGCCAATCCCGTTGTTCAAGGGTAAGACCAGGACGTAAGGCGGACACTCCTGTCCGCCCTGTCCGCCTCGCAAGGGCTCGGCGGGATGAGACGGCAGGCGGACAAGAGTGTCCGCCTTACTGCAAAACAACGGGCACGTTTGTAAACGTACCCCACGAAAACGCGGGGCAGCGTTGTCGAAGGACCAAGGCGACCATGCGCGCCCACGATTTGCTCCGCCTCCCGCCCGGAGCGCGGCGACGTGCTCTGCGGCTGGGCTACCTCCACGGCATGCTCTGGTCGGCCGGCAACGGCCTCACGAGCGGCACGCTGATTGTCTACCTGGCCCTCGAGCTGGGGGCACAAGGCATCGCCGTGAGTTGGATTCTGGCGACGCCGGCCGCCGTGGGGCTGCTGCGGCTCTTGTCGCCGGTGCTGATTGGCTTGTGCGGCGATGCCCGGCGGACCTGCCTGTGGTTCTGGCTGGCCAGCTACGTCGTGCTGGCCTTTTTGCCGGCGGTGGTGCTCGCCTCATCGCCGACGGCCGGAATTATCGGCCTGGTTCTGCTGCTGTGCGTTCATCAGCTCTTGGAGTACATCGGCCTCGTGGCCTTCTGGTCGTGGATGGCGGACCTGGTCCCGCGGCGAATTCGGGGACGCTACTTCGGCCGGCGGCAGGTCTTGGGTCTGGCGGTTTTGCTTCCGGTCTTGCTCGGCAGCGGATTGCTGGCCGATGCCTGGAAGCGGCGCGTGAAGGACGAACGGCCGCAGCTTGTGCCGCTGGGCTACGTCATCCCCGCCGGCTTCGGCACCGCCTGCTTGCTGGTTTCGCTCTTGCCGTTGCTGCGCATGCCGGGCAGCCCGCGGGCGTCCCCGTCGTGGGGCAGACATTCCTGTCTGCCGGGTAGGCAGGCAGGCAACGGCAGGCAAGAATGCCTGCCCCACGCGGAGCGAGAATCAGCCTGGAGGTCGATCCCCGAGCCGTTCCGCGATCGGCGTTTCTGGCGGCTGCTGGCGTTCGGCGTTTGGTTCTCGCTGGCCAACGGGCTGACGCAGGCGGCGCAGAACATCTATCCGTACAGCTTAGGCGTATCGGCCACGTTCCTGCTGGCCATGCAGAGCATGATGCGCGGCGGACAGCTCGGCGTCGCCGCCTGGGCTGGGCCGTTCAGCGACCGCTACGGCAACCGCCCGGTGCTGATCCTCTGCCAGGCGGTGGTGGCCACGGGGCCTTTGTTCTACCTCCTCGCCGTACCGGACCGCACGTGGCCGATCGCCGGGGCCTGGCTCGCCTGGTCCGCGTATGCGGGGCTCAACGTCTGCCTGCCCAACCTGATGCTCAAGCTCTCGCCGAAACACAATAACGCCTCGTACATCGCCTGCTACTTCGCGGTCACGAGTATCGTCTATGCCGCCAGCACCGTGACCGGGGGCTACCTGACCGACCACCTGAAAGCCGCCGTGCCCATCCTTTCGTTTGGCGGTTGGCAAATGAATCACTTCCAGTACCTGCTGGCGGCCGGCTGGGTGCAGCGGAGTCTGGCGGTGCTGTTCCTGCTATGGCTTATCGAGCCGGGCGCGTGGACCTGGCGGCGCATTTTGGGGGACGCGCCGATTCTGAGGCGTCGCTCGACTGCGTAAGGCGGACACTCTTGTCCGCCGGCGATTGGCCATTGTTCGCTGGCTCAAAGGAGTGTCCGCCCCGGGCAACGTGCCTCGATGCATCTCGGCGTTGAACTCATCCTCGGTCTCGTTTAGGTTGGTCACTAGGGCCTCCGCACTGCGTGACACACTAACCCGACGCGCAAGCGAGGGAGGATCGCCGTTTATCCTCGCTGCTCCCTCGCTTGCGCGTCGGGTTAGTGTGGCGAGGTCCACACCCACGATTCCACGCCTCGAACATATGCGATTCGGCTTCTGGAACATCCTGTTGGG
>JBGQHD010000886.1:0-2789 GCA_041497795.1 Planctomycetia bacterium | reverse complement strand
GTTCAAGGACAAAGAGACCGGCACGCGCTGGACGTTGGCCGGCCGAGGGATCGACGGCCCGCTGCGCGGCAAGGAGCTGAAGTGGATCGACTCGATCCAATGCCGCTGGTACGCCTGGAGCGGGGAATACCCGAAGACGGCGGTGTATCGGAAGACGAAGTGACGCTTTGTAGGACGGTTTTTCAAACCGTCCGCTGACGGCCCGGGCCTCGGCCGGATTGGAAATCCGGCCTACGATCCGCATTCCGCATTCGATCCCGTGTCCGCTGACGGTCTTACCCAGATGGCTTCAGCACGTCGCCCGAGTTCACGATGTGCACCCCGCGCTGCTTCAGCTCCTCGAGCGCCCGCTGGCTATCACCGGGCCGCAGGTTCACGCCACGGCAGGCATCGGCGATGACATAAACGTCAAAGCCCAGCTCGCGCGCGTCTTGGGCCGTGCACTTCACGCAGTAGTCGGTGGCCAGGCCGGCGATGTACACGTCGGTGACGCCCTGCTCTCGCAGGTAGGCGTCCAGGCCGGTCGATTTGCGGCGGGCGTTGTCGAAGATCGCGCTGTAGCTGTCCAGCGACGGGTCGGTGCCCTTGCGAAACACGCGGGCGAACTTGGCGGTGTCGAGCTGCGACGAGAACTCGGCCCCGCGGCTGTCCTGGACGCAATGCGTCGGCCAGAGGATCTGCTCCAGCCCGGCGAGTTGCACGCGGTCGCCCGGTTTCTTCCGCGGATGGTTGGCGGCGAAGCTCCCGTGGTCGGCCGGGTGCCAATCCTGTGTGGCGATCACCAGATCGAAATGTTGCGACAAGCGATTCGCGATCGGAATGACCTCGTCCCCCCGCGGCACGGCCAGTGCCCCGGCGGGCAGGAAGTCGTTCTGGAGATCGACGAGGAGCAGGGCCGACTTGCGAGTGCGGAGTGCGGAGTGGGGAGTGCGGAGTGATTCACGATCCGCCTTACCTGACTCGGCGCTCTGCACTTCGCACTCCGCACGGCCAAACCACTCGATCACCTGCGCCGCCAATTCTTCCAGCGTGGCTACAATCTTCACTTCCGGCCGTGCTAATCGAAGCTGAATCTCCACTTCCACGCGCCGTTGGTAATCAGGATGCACGCCCACGAACGTCGGACGCGCACCTGCCGACCAGCGGCCGAGCTCATAGAGCGCGATGGGGCAGAGCGTCTGCGGTGGAAACCAGAAAAGGCAGGCCGTGGCCCGGTCTAGCTGCCGGAACTCCCAGCGGATTTGCTCCTCGGCAGCGGCGGGGTCGTGCCAGGGATAGCTCTCTCGCCGCGGGTTTACCACGACGACGTCGAGCGCGATGAGCATGTCGGCCATGCGCGGCTGCCACAGCTCGCAGCCGCTGATCCCGCCGGCCAGGAAAAGGCTCGGCAGTGGGCCGTCACACTCGGCGGGTGCTTCCACGTAGCGCATGGAGCCTAAGCAGCGGCGCAAGAACTCAGGAATTCGGAGAACGCTCCGTCCAAGTAATCATCGCCGATCTCGGCATGAGGCCCACGGATTTCGGCGAGAGCGCAGTGGACGATCGACACAACGCGGGAGAGCAATTCGGTCCGCCCACGCAACCAGTCGGAGGCTTTGACTACGTTGACTAGCAAATCGCCGCGGAAGAAGTTCCCTTCCGCCAACGGTTGACGCTCCAGCACGTCGATGGCCCTTGGCATCAGGTGGTCAAGTCCGATCTGCTGACCGATCATGATCCGCAGATCTTCGACCGTGAACTCCTCCACGGGCTTCTTGCGAAGCTCGTGGCAGGTTCGGACCAGATACGAAGGGAAGTCCGGCTCGCCCCACTCGACTCCCTCAAGTTCGGCGAGGGTCTTGCCAGACATGGCAAACTCACAGGCGAGCAATCGTGGCATCAGATCGATTGTCAGCGCTCAATAGCCCGAACACTCGCCACCACAAGTGACAACTGACAAAGGACCACTGACACTCCCTATATCGTCCCCAGCCGCGCGATCAAATCCGCGCTGCGGCAACTGTAGCCCCATTCATTGTCGTACCAGCTCACGACCTTCAGCAGGTTGCCGTCGATCACTTGCGTGAACTCGGCGGCGAAGATCGAGCTGTGCGGGTTGCCGATAATGTCGCTGGAGACGATCGGGTCTTCGGTGTATTCCAAAATGCCGCGCAGCGGGCCTTCGGCGGCGGCTTTCATCGCCGTGTTGACTTCCGGGGCCGTGAGCTTGCGCTTCATCACGGCGGTCAAGTCCACCACGCTGCCGGTCGCCACCGGCACCCGCAGGGAAATGCCCGTCAGCTTGCCCTTCAGCTCGGGGATCACCTCGCCGACGGCCTTCGCGGCGCCGGTGGAAGTGGGGATGATGTTCTGGGCCGCCGCCCGGGCACGGTAGGGGTCTTTGTGCGGCAGGTCTTGCAACACCTGGTCGTTCGTGTAGGCGTGCACGGTGGTCATCAGGCCCTTTTCGATGCCGAACTTCTCGTGCAGCACCTTGGCTAGCGGGGCCAGGCAGTTGGTCGTGCAGCTCGCGTTCGAGACGCACTTCATGTCGCCGGTCAGCTTGTTGTCGTTGACCCCCAGCACGCAGGTCAAGTCGGGCGGGTCTTTGGCCGGGGCGCTGAGCACCACCTTGCGGGCGCCGGCCGTCAAGTGCGTGTCGTAGCCCGGCTTGCCGTCGGCCGCGCGGCCGGTGAAGATGCCAGTGCTCTCCAGCACCACATCGACCTTGAGGTCTTTCCACGGCAGCTCAGCCGGGTTCTTCACGGCCAGGGCGCGGATCGGCTTGCCATCCACGATCAGGTGCTTGT
>JBGQHD010000885.1:0-2790 GCA_041497795.1 Planctomycetia bacterium | reverse complement strand
GTTGTTGTACAGACCGCGCTCGGTGATGCCGGCTACGCTGAGCAGCGCCCGACGAACGTTCACGCCTTCGAGCATCTGCGTGGCGAACGCCCCCAGCGAAACGCCCGTCCGCGGATAGACGTACCCGCCGATGAGCACGAGATCGGCAAACGCGTTGGCCGCGAACAAATTGGCCACCGGCAGCGAGTTAGTGACTACTTGCAGCGTACGGCCGACCAGCCGCCGGGCCAGCTCGTAGGTGGTGCTTCCTCCGTCGAGCAGCAGCGTGTCGTTATTCTCGATCAGCTCCGCCGCCCGCGCGGCGATCGCTTGTTTCTTGTCCCATTGCGCCGGCTCTTGGCCCGGCGCGTAAGGCGGCTTGGGAGGCCCGCCGACGTAAAACACGCCGCCGTGCGTGCGCCGCGTCGCGCCGGCCTGCTCGAGGAAATCGAGGTCGCGGCGGATGGTCGATTCCGAGACCTGCAGCTCCTCAGCCAGCTCCGGCAGCGAGGCAAAGCCCCCTTTCAGCCGCACCAGTTCCAGCACGCGATGTCGGCGTTCCTCGGGGAGCACGGGCGAGAATCCTGCAAGTAGCGACCAGTAGTGAGAGATATCTGTCACAAAATATCACTTAACGTCGAGTATCGCCGTAATCAGGCACGCTGTCAAGCACCAATGCGAGAGAATAAGCAGGATAATGGCGCACTGCGGACGGATGGGATGAATGCGCAACTGTGCGATTGCATGATGCGGTGTGGATTGCGACAGAATTCTATCAGAAACTATCTGATCGACCGGATGATACATGCCAAATCTTCTGCCAAAGTGCTTTTGACGCGGAAAGTTGAGGGCCGATAGAATCGCACGCATGCGATACTCGCTCTGCACGCTGGTAATCCTCCTGTCTCTTGGCCCGCCGATACTCTCGACGGTGATTGCAACCATCGACGCAGCCAGGGTTTGCGAGGCCAACTCGCGGCCGGTTTACGTGCACGAGCCGAAACCGGCCGCCTTCCCGTGCCTTTATGTGACCCCGCGAATCATCATCTCGGGGGAAGAGGAAGAAGAGTCGTTGCTCTAGGTGGAGGCGGTATCGCTCCCGTCGGGCGAGATTCGCTGGAATCGCTGGAACGCGTCGTCCCAAGCGGCGGCGTTTTGAGGTGCGTACTCCTCGACCGCGAACGACTGCCGCACGACCTCGCGCGCCTCGGCGATCGATCCGATCGCGCCGGCGGCAACCGCTTGCATCATCAAGTTGCCGATGGCCGTGGCCTCGACCGGCCCGGCGACCACGCGCCGGCCTGTGGCATCGGCGGTTGCCTGGCACAAGCGGCCGTTCTGCGCGCCGCCGCCGACGATGTGGATCGTTTCGAGGCGATTGCCCACGAGCTGCTCTAGCCAGCCGAGCACTTGCCGGCACTTGAGGGCCAGGCTCTCCAGAGCGCAGCGGATGATCGTGCCTTCGCCGTCCGGCACGGGCTGGCCGGTCGCGCGGCAGAACTGCCGAATGGCTTCCGGCATGTCGGTCGGAGCCAAGAAGGAGGCATCGTCGGGATTGATGAGGCACGCCAGCGGCGCCGCCGCGTCGGACAGGCGATTCAATTCCTCCCAGGCCAGGCTTTGGCCGCGCTGGTTCCACACCCGTCGGCATTCTTGCAGCAGCCACAGGCCGGTGATGTTCTTGAGCACGCGGATCGTGCCGCCGACGCCGCCCTCGTTGGTGAAATTGAGGCGGCAGCAGGCGTCGTTGATGATCGGCTGCGGGCTTTCCACGCCCATCAAGGCCCAGGTGCCGGAGCTGATGTAGCACCAGTCGGGCAGTGTAGGCATCACGCTCCGCGTGATGCGTTCATCTCGCGGAGCGAGATGACTACTTTGGCTCGCCGGCACGGCCATTACGGCGCTGGCGGTGTCGTGCGTGCCGGGGGCGGTGACCTTCACGCCGGCCAGGCCGGTGTCGGCGGCCACCTGCGGCAAAAGCGGCCCCAGCTCTGTACCGGGCGGAATGATCTCGCCGAGAAACTTGGTCGGCAGGCCGAGGCGCTCCAGCAGCCGCGTGGCCCAAGTCCCCGTGCGCGGGTTATAGAACTGCGTGGTCGTGGCGTTGGTGAACTCGTTTGCCTTCCGGCCAGTCAGCAGCCAGTGGAACACGTCGGGCATCATCAGGAACGTCTCGGCCATCTCCAGCACCGGCGAATCCTGCAGCCGCATGGCCAGCAGTTGGTACAGCGTGTTGAACTGCATGAATTGCAGGCCGGTCTCGGCGAAGATGTCCTCGCGCGGCACGATGGCGAAGGCCCGCTCCATCAGCCCGTCGGTCCGGCTGTCGCGGTAATGGTGCGGGTTGGCCAGCAGCACGTCGCCGCGGCCAAGCAGGGCGAAATCGACCCCCCAGGTATCGACGCCAATGGAGACGATCTGCCGCGGATACTTGATGGCGGCTGCCCGGAGGCCGTTTTGCAGCTCCTTCCACAGCCCGAGCAAGTCCCAGTGAAGATGTCGGCCAACGGCGATCGGACCGTTTTCGAAGCGGTGAACTTCTTCCAGGCAAAGTCGCGAACCGTCGAAGAGCCCGGCTACGACGCGTCCACTGGAAGCGCCCAGATCGACGGCGAGAAAGGTTTGCTGAGCCATGGTGAGTGGTGAGTGGGGGGTGACGTTCGGCGCGCGATGCAAAGCCGGCGATGGCATCGCCGGCGGCGGCACGCGCTAGCGGCAGTCGCTCCAATGGCAGCTTGCGCCAACAGTACTGGCGGTGCACGTTGAAAACGTGCCCCACGCGATGGAAACAATGTACAAAGGACAAGCGAC
>JBGQHD010000884.1:0-2796 GCA_041497795.1 Planctomycetia bacterium | reverse complement strand
GCGGCCACGCGGTCGCCGGTGACCGTGGCGTTGCGAATGAACTCCAGCGACATCATGCAGGGCAGCGCCATGCCGATGATCGAAGCGAATATCCAAATCCCCTGGTCTCGCAGGATGTGCCGCATCCAGCCGCGCCACCGCGCCAGGCTGGTCGCGTCGGAGCGGAACACTTTGCCCGTGTGCGACAGCTCGACCGACACGCCGCCGATGGCGCTGGGGATGGCGCCGACGTGCCGGCCCATGCCCCAGCCTTTGTCGCGGGCATAGTTGGAGAACATGGTGTTGGTCAGCCCGCCGGCCCCGGCGATGGCGATGAAGCCGACGATCATCACCCAGTCCAAGTCGGGCAGCCGGCCGTGCTCCCGCAATTCACCGAGCATGCCGACGTAGGCGATCCCTTCGTGTTCAAGGTAGTTGTCGAAGGTGGCGCGGTACGGCTCAGGGACCTTCGCCAGCGTTTCGTAGGCAACCACCTTCTGGCCGGTGCGGAGCGACAACTTCGACGGCTCCCAGTGATGGTGGTCCAGCACTTTGCCCTCGGCCACGAGCGTCCCGCCCAGGTCGCCGACCTCGATCAGGAAATTGTCTGTTCCGACAAAGGGCCGCGTGCGCTCCAGCAGGCGCTCATACGTGGCACGTCTGCTACCGCTGAGCGTGGCCAACTCCTCCGGCTTGCGGAGGTTTACCTTCTGCACCTGCCTGGTATCGTCTTCGATCCAAAGCTCGCCGGTGACGGTGTCGTCCGGCTCCCAGCTCCCCTTGAGCTGGAACTTCTCGTCGTTTTCGCCCGATTCCTGGAGACTGAAATGCCGCCCGACGATCAGCGTCTCCGGTCGCTTCGGCACGGTGCCGAAGGAGAAAAAGCCGGTCACCACGTCCTCGACGACGGGGAGCGAGATCATCGTCACCGCGACGATCGACAGATACCCCAGCACCAGCACCAGCTTGGCGGTCATGATCTTCTCGAGCATCCGGTACACCGTGCCGCCGAAGATCAGCGGCACGAACGCCAGCAGAAAGATGGCGAAGCCGAGCCCTTTGACCAGCGGGTCGGACTCTATGTTCGGTAGATGGCCGCGGATGGCGGCGGCCAGCGGCACGGCGGCGTTCGAGGCGTTGTAGGGCCAGATCGCGGCCAAGTCCAAGACGGCGAACATGCCCATCCAGAACCACGGCCCCGGCTTTGTGCGGAGGATGCCGACGATGACCGGCTCGCCGCAGTAAATGGCGTAGCGCATCATCATCAGGTTGGCGAACCCCTGCATGACGATGCTGGTCAGAGCGAGCCAGAAGAGGCAGGCCCCGTACTGCGCCGAGACGCCCGGCCCGAACAGCCACTCGCCGGTGCCGATGCTGGTGCCGGCCAGCACCACGCCGGGGCCGATCAGGCCGATCCACAGCCGCCGCCCGGCCATCGGCGGCGGCGGCAGCTCGGCGACTTCCCAAGGGGCCAGCATGCCGGCCGGAACGGTTTGGCTGGCGTCGTGGCCAGCGGCGCCTTCGTGCGCAGTCGAAGCGTCGGTCATGGTCGTGATCGCGGTCGGGTGAGTCCGCCACAGCACTCGCGGCGATGCGGCCCATTGTCGCACAGCGGATCACCGAAGGCAAAGAACGTTCGGCCGGCCTTTACACTAACCCGACGCGCAAGCGAGGGAGTGGCTCGCTGGACCTCCGGGTGCCGTTGCTGCTCTCCCTCGCTTGCGCGTCGGGTTAGTGTCTCCGCCAAGGCCGGCCGGGCGAGCTAAGAATAGGTAGCGGCCTTCCTCAGGGGGCGAGGTAAGCACGTGTTCATCCCGATCGGCGACAATATCGACCGGCGGACGTTTCCGCTGGTGACGGTCTTGCTGATTGTCGCGAACGCGCTGGTGTTCGTGATTCAGCTCCGCGCGTCGTACGACGCGGTCAACGCCGCCGACGCGGCCCGCCAAGCGGCCATCGCGCCCTCTTCGTCGCCTGGTCCCCAAGCCGTGGCGCGCGCCCGGTTCGCGGATTACGAAGACCACTCCCGGAAGTCGGCCTTTGACGATCATTCGGGTCTGGCGGGTAAGCTGGCCGCGGAGCAGGCCGCGATTCTCGCCGCCCAGCAGGCCCAGTACGACTTCATCCAGCGCTGGGGGCTGACGCCCGCCGAGCTGCGGCAGGGGCAGGTCATGGGCCTGCTCACGCACATGTTCCTGCACGGCGACATTTTCCACCTGCTGGGCAACATGATCATGCTGTGGGCCTTTGCCGGCGCGCTGGAGGCCGGCTTCGGGCACCTGACGTTCCTGGGGTTTTACATCCTCTTCGGCTTTGCCGGCGGCCTGGCCCAGTGCGCTGCGAACATGTCGAGCGATGTCCCCTTGATCGGCGCCAGCGGGGCGATCGCGGGGCTGATCGGCTCGTACACGGTGCTGTACGGCCCGCTCGCCCGGCTGAAGATGCTGTTCTTTTTCTTCTACCGGGCGTTCGTTTTCGAGATTCCCGCCGCGGCGTTTGGGTTCGGCTGGTTCCTGCTGCAGATGTTCCAGGCGTCGATTGATGAGCACGGCGTGGGCGGCGTGGCCTGGTTCGCCCACATCGGCGGCTTCGTGGCCGGCGTCGTGGTGACCTACGTCTGCCGCCACGATACCGAGCAAGAGATCGCGGCCGACGTCGATGGCCGATTGCAGCTTCAGCACCGCAACCAGCCGGCGACGGGACGGTCCGCCGCAGGCACGCTGGCCCAGCAGCAGCCAGCCGCCCCGCCGACGACATGCCCCTACTGCCAAGCGGCATTGAGCGAGGGGCACCCGTTGGCCGCCAATCTCATTCGCT
>JBGQHD010000883.1:0-2806 GCA_041497795.1 Planctomycetia bacterium | reverse complement strand
GTGTGGCCGACTCGCTCCGCGAGTCGGAGCGTAAAACAGACGGCAACTCGCAGAGCGAGTTGCCCACGCGCACGACCGCCGCCGGCGCACCGGCTGCGAACGACCCCGGCGCACCGGCTGCGAACGACCCACCCGCTTCTGGTGGGCCGGCGCTCGCTGCGCGAGCTTGGCCCACCCTACGAGTTGCTCAGGATGACGGTGCGCAAGCCCTGCCGCCGGCTAGTCCGTGGGATGAGCCGGGGCCGTATGCCAACTTGCACCACGGCGAGGCTGGCGGACGGATTGAAAATCCGTCCTACAAGGGCGATCGCCCGGATTCGCTGCTGGACCGGATGGTGGAGGAGGATTTCGCCATCCGCGATGCGCGCCAGGGCATCCGCCACACCGTGGCGGAGCTGCTCCGCGACCGCCTCGGCCGCCCCGGCCAAGTGGGCCGCGAGCCGTGGACGCCGCCGAAAGACTGCTAGCTATCCGGCACGTTGCCTTGCCAAGACTCAAACCGATCGCTATTGAGCGACCTGAGGGAAAATGCGCGCCGCGTTGCGCAGAGCCGCCCCCTCTTCATGCGTCATACGGTCGTTCGACGTTCTGTGATTGGGAAACGCTAGCATGGATGCAAAGCGGACCAGCGCGGGATATGGCGCGGATCGAGGCATCGCTCCGCCGAAGTCGGCGCGGAAGCTGGCCCGCCGCGGCCAGGACACGCTGCCCCTGGTGGGTTATCGAGTCTATGCGCCCGACGTCGTTGATTGCAGCGCCATCGGTCCGCCAGGTGACGCCGGGGAGATCCTTGGCGACGCGTGCGGCGGCACGTCGCCGCAAGACCCCGCGCGGGCTTTCCGCAAGCTGTCGGTGTTGATGCCGATCTACAACGAGCGCTGGACGCTGCCGAACATCGTGCGGCGGGTGCTCTCCTCGCCGGTCGAGTTGGAGATCGAGCTGGTGGCGGTGGACGACGGCTCGACCGACGGCTCGCGGGAGCTGATCTATCAGCTCGCCCAGCGGGACGAGCGGATCAAGGTCGTGTTCCATCCGACCAACCGCGGCAAGGGAGCGGCCATTCGCACGGCCATCGCCCACATGACCGGCGACGTGGCGGTGATCCAGGACGCCGACCTGGAATACGACCCGGCGGAATACCCCGTGCTCTTGGAGCCCATCCTGGCCGGCGACGCCGACGCCGTGTACGGCTCGCGCTTCGTGGGGCATTCGCGGCGGGTGCTCTTCTTCTGGCACAGCCTGATGAACCGCGGCCTGACGTTCCTCGCCAACCTGCTGAACAATCTCAACCTCACCGACATGGAGACCTGCTACAAGATGGTGCGGGCCGACGTGCTGAAGCGGCTGCGCCTGAAGAGCCGCACCTTCACCCTGGAGCCGGAGATCACCTGCCGCCTGGCCCAGTGGGGGGCGCGGATCTACGAGGTGCCCATCAGCTACCGCGGCCGCACGTATCAGGAAGGCAAGAAAATCCGCGCCATCGACGGCCTCAAGGCCCTCTGGGAAATGGTCCGCTGCAAGTTCCTCGACCCGCAATTCACCGACCACTCCGGCTATTACACGTTGGCCTCCGTGGCCCGGGCCCAGAAGTACAATCGCTGGCTGCTCGAGCAAGTCGGTCCGTTCATGGGCCGGCGTGTGCTGGAGGCCGGCAGCGGCATCGGCAATCTCAGCAGCCTGCTCCTGCGCCACGACCGCCTGGTGCTGGTGGACTACGAGGAGATCTACGTCGATAAGCTGCGGGAGCGCTACGGCGCCCGCGCCAATGTGCGCATCGAGCAGGCCGACCTGACGAACCCCCACGACTACGAGCGCTGGCAAGACGAACGGCTCGACACGGTCGTCTGCTCCAACGTGCTGGAGCATTTGGAGCCGGACGTGGACGTGCTCCGCAGCTTCGAGCGCACGCTCGTGCCGGGCGGACATTGCATCCTGGTGGTGCCCGCCGGACCGTGGCTATATACGCCCATGGATCGCGAGCTGGGCCACTATCGGCGTTACACGCGGGACGATCTGGCCGCCAAGATGGCCGCGGCCGGCCTCGAAGTGGCCTATGCCCGGACGGTCAGTCGGCTGGGGACGATCGGTTGGGCCGTATCCGGCCATCTGCTCCGCCGTCGGCACCTCAGCCCCCGGCAAATGATCTGGTACGACCGGCTGCTGCCGCTGGCCAAAGTGCTCGACTACGTGCTGCCGGTGCCGGGCATGTCGCTGATCATGGTCGGCCGCAAGCCGGTGCGCTCGGCAGGCACGACGGCCCCGGCGGTGCAGCGACGCGCGGCGGCGTGAGGTCGCTGTCACCCTGAGCGAAGCGAAGGGTCTCAGGCGGCGCCGCGAGAGATTCTTCGCTGCGCGCTCAGAATGACAGCGGGCTCAGAATGACCATGCGCCTCTTTAATCACACGAATGGATTGAGTAATTGGACTGCGTCGTAGGCGATGGGGGCTCCCATATCCTCTGTGTAGAGCGTAGAGACCCCAGCCTCTAGGCAGGCCGCGACCAGCATACTATCCCAATGTGAAAGGCGAAACCGACCAGATAGTTCCAAGGCGCGGTCAAGTACGGCGGGGCTGGGCATCACAAGCGAAAAGTGCCGCCGAAAAAGGGCCACGTAACGAATCGTGTTCGATCGCGTCAATTCCTTTCGATCTTCACACGACCGCAACTGCACTTTCTGAGAACCCGTTAACTGCTCTCCCATGAAAAAAGGCTCTTCCATCATGCTGCGGTTGCTAAAACCAGTGCCGCACGATGGGAGAGCCAAGGATGGCGAACGCGAATTGGCAGGGGCCTCACGAATGGTCGG
>JBGQHD010000882.1:0-2818 GCA_041497795.1 Planctomycetia bacterium | reverse complement strand
GGCGAACTGGCCCAGCTCCAGCACCTCGTGCGTGAAGCCGGCCTTGAGGAAGCGGATCTTCTGCCCCGTGCCGACGGTGCCGTTCATCACCCGCACGTAGGTGATCGCTCCGCGGAATTCGTCGTAGTGCGAGTCGAAAACCATCGCCTGCAGCGGCGCATCGGGGTCGCCCTGCGGCGGGGGGATGCGCTCGATCACCGCGGCCAGCAGCTCGTCGATGCCCAGGCCCGCCTTCGCGCTCACCAGCAGGGCCTCCGTCGGGTCGATGCCCAGGCTGTGCTCGGCCTCGAGCAGCACCTCGTCGATGCGGGCGTTCTTGAGGTCGATCTTGTTGATGACCGGCACGATGGTCAGGCCACCGTTCATGGCCGCAAAGGCGTTGGCGACGGTTTGGGCCTCGACCCCCTGGGCGGCGTCGATCACCAGCAGCGCCCCCTCGCAGCAGGCCAGGCTGCGGGAGACCTCGTAGTGGAAGTCCACGTGGCCCGGCGTATCGATCAGGTTCAGCTCGTAGGTCTGGCCCTTGTATTTATGCTGCAAGGCCACGGCCCGCGCCTTGATCGTGATGCCGCGGGCCCGCTCCAGCTCCATGTCGTCAAGGATTTGCTCGCGCATATCGCGCAACGAGACCGCCCCGGTGCGCTCCAGCAGCCGGTCGGCCAACGTGCTCTTGCCGTGGTCGATGTGGGCAATGATGCAGAAATTGCGAATATGCGAGCAGTCGGGCATCGGGTCCGTGAGGATGATTGTGCGTCTCGTGGCATGGCCATCTTGGCCATGCGTGCGAGGACACGGCGTCACGCACGGGCTGGAAGCCCGCGCAAGTAGACAACAGCGAGCCAGCAGCATAGTTGCTTCGCCAGCGGGCGAGAATGCCGACTTGGCAACTGAGGCCGGGGCACGGGGCATCGATGCTTGCCACGCCCAAGGCTAGAATCAGGAGGCGTGGTACTCTTTACACGCTCGGAGGGCCAGGGGAGCAGCCCGGGCGATTTGTAATGCTGATAAGCTGCGCGTTCGGAGGCCTCATGAGCGATCCCCCGACACCGCTGGGCGGCACGTGCAGCGCCCGATTCGAACCCCTGCGCGAGCTGTTCGCGGCCAAGCTCGAGTGGGGGGAAGACCTCGGCGCCTCGGTGGCAGTCAACATCGACGGCGAGATGGTGGTCGATCTGTGGGGCGGATGGGCCGACGAGGCCCGTACCGTGCCGTGGACCGAGAACACGATCACCTGCGTGTTCTCCACCACCAAGACGATGACCTCGCTCGCCGCGCTCGTGCTGGTGGATCGCGGCGAGCTCGACCTCGACGAGAATGTCGCCAAATACTGGCCCGAGTTCGCGGCCCGCGGCAAGGCGGGGATCAAGGTGCGCCACCTGCTGTCGCACACCTCGGGCGTCTCGGGCTGGGACCAGCCGGTCACTATCGAGGACCTGTACGACTGGGACAAATCAACCGCCCGGCTGGCCGCCCAGGCGCCCTGGTGGGAACCCGGCACGGCCTCGGGCTACCACGGCACGACCTACGGGCACCTGATCGGCGAAGTGATCCGGCGCATCACGGGCCAGCGTCTGGCCAAGTTCTTTGCCGCCGAGATCGCCCGGCCGCTCGGCGCCGACTTCCACATTGGCTTGTCCCCCTCGCAGTTCCCTCGCGTCGCCAACCTGGTCGCGCCGGGGTGGCCGCCGACCGACCTGACGCGGCTGGAGCCCGGCAGCGTGGCCTTCAAGACCGTCACTGGCCCGCTGGGGGACCCCAACATCGAGCTTAGCCGGGCCGAGCGCTGGCGGCGCGCCGACATCGGCGCCTTCAACGGCCACGGCAACGCCCGCTCCGTGGCCCGCATCCAGTCCGCGGTAGCCTGCGGCGGCCAGACGGGTGGCATCCGGCTGCTCTCCCCCAAGACGATCGAACGGGTTTTCGAAGTGCAAAGCGATGGCATCGACCTGGTGATGGGCATCCATCTCCGGATGGGCCTGGGATATGGCCTGCTCCCCATGCCGCAGGTGCTGCCCTTTCTGCCAGAAGGCCGGCTATGCACCTGGGGCGGCGCGGGCGGCTCGCTGGTGCTCATCGACGCGGACCGCCGCCTGACCTTCGCCTACGTGATGAACAAGATGGTGCCGTGCCTGGTTGGGCCTACCGCCGCGGCACTGGTCGAGCGGCTGTACGACATCGTCGATCGCTAGCCGCCGCGCTGCGCAGCGAGAGGGTCGCCGCCAGCTCGGTTTGACAGCCCCTCGCCGGCCCTCGACAATCGGCGTATGGCACGCAAGCAGCCGTACGACATTAGCTACGATGCGGCGACCAAGAAGCACTTGCGTGCGATCGAGGCGAAGTATCACTCGCTGATTTGCGCGGAAATCGAAGAGCATTTGCAGTTCGAGCCGGGCAAAGAGACGCGCAATCGCAAGCCGCTTCGACAACCAGCGCCGTTTGATGCAACCTGGGAAATCCGCTTCGGTCCTGACCACTGCTTTCGCGTGCTCTACGGAATTGATGAAGAACACCGAGCGGTCCAAATCCAGGCCATCGGCGTGAAACAAGGCAACCGGCTGTTCGTCGCCGGTGAGGAGGTGGAATTATGAAAGTTGCTTCGCAAAGCGACGTCGCGGCGGATTTCGCGGGATATGTGAAAGCCACCAGGCAAGGGCCTGTCGTTGTCACGGACAAGGGGAAGCCGGTCGCGGTCTTGCTCCGATATGAGGCAGAGGACGATTTCGAACGCTTGCTCATGGGTCACTCGCCCAAGTTGCAAATGATCTTGGAAGCAGCGCGCAAGCGATTTCGCGAGGGGCGCGGCATTCCTCATGAAACG
>JBGQHD010000881.1:0-2828 GCA_041497795.1 Planctomycetia bacterium | reverse complement strand
CGCTCGCCGCGTTTGTAGTGTGGGTGTTTTCGCCGCCCGTCGCCTCGATCGAGACGCCCGAGCCGGTCCCCATCGTGGGCAATCTCGAACCGCCGCCCGACCCGCCGATCAAAACGATCGACCCGCCGGCGCCGGAGCCGAAGAAGCAAGCCGCGCCCCCGCAAGCTCGAACGGACTTCATCGATCCCCGTTGGATTCCGCCGGGCACGCAGACGGTCTTCAGCCTCCGCCTGGCGGAGGTTCGGCGGCAGGACGAGCTGAACCAACTGCTTCGCCGAGCCGATCCGTTGTGGAAGCACGGCGCGCTGGCCTTGCTGCGGGGCCTGGAGCTGGCGGCCGACGACGTGCGGCGCGTTACCTGGGCGACCACCGACGTGCGCGACGTGCCGCGACAAAGCGTCGTCATCGTGGAGCTGAGCGAGGGGATGTCCGATAGCGACGCGGGCCAATGGCTCAAGCGACTGGCGGCGCAAGAGTGCGACTTCAAGCTCGGCGACGCGGCCTGCCACCAGCGGACCGACGGGCCGTGGACTCACCCCTTTGCGCTGATCGAGCAGCGCGTGCTGGTCAGCGGGCCGATGGCGCAGCTGCGCGAGTTGGCCAAAGCGACCGAGAGCACGGCCCGCGCGGCCGCCTCGGTGTTGGCACAACTCGTGACCCTGGCGGATGCCCAGAGCGAAGTCGTGCTGCTGGCCGACTGGGAGTCGCTGCGCGCGGCCAAGATCGACCTGCCCGCGGCGTGGGTGGCGGGGCATGCCGAACTGCAAGAGCACTGGCGCACGCTGGGCTCGCTCGCCCGCGGCGCCGCGTTGCAGGTCGGCTTTGCCAGCGGACTGAGCGTGGAAGTGCAAGCCCTGTGCGCGGATAAGAACGCAGCCGGGGCCGCCCAAGCGGCGCTCGAGAAGCTGCTGCGGCCGCTGCCCGGCATCCTGGGCGAGGCGGCCCAGGCGTTCTTGGAACGCCCCGAGGCCCGCGACCTCGACGCGGCGGTGTTCACCGAAGCGTTGCGAGCGTTGGGGCAGCCGAAGATCGGTCGGCGCAACAACGTGGCCTGGGCCCAGCTCTCGACCTCCACCGAGGCGGCCCTGCTGGCTTCCACCGCCTGGATGACCTGGGGCACCTGGGAATTCATCCGCCGTGAGCCGGAACGGGTCGAGCCGCGACTGGCCGTTGACGTGTCGGGCCTGGAGCTGAAGCTGCCGGAGGTGGAGTACCGCCAGGCGACGCTGGCGGGCTTCGTCGAGGACATGTCGCGCCTGGCCAACGTGCCGATCGCGCTGGATCTGGATGCGCTCGCCGACGCCGGTCTGGGCCAGGAAACCAAGGTCTCCGTCAAAGCGGTTGACGCCACGGTGGCCGCCGTGCTTCGCGCGGCGCTCGAGCCGCACGGACTGGACTACGCGCTCGATCCCCAGGGGCTGCTCGTCACCACCAAGAGCCGCCTGCGAGACCAGCCGCGCGTGGTGGAATACGACGTCTCGGATCTGGCCGGCGACCCGGCGGCCGTCAAGGTCCTCGCGGGCCTGTGCCGCCAGTTCGTAGCACCGGCGACGTGGAACGCGCCGCGGGGTCAGGCGTCGCTCACGATCGCGGGCGGCAAGCTGGCCGTTCAGCAGAGCGGCGCCGTTCACGACGACCTGTTGCTCTTCTTGGAGAAGCTCCGCATCGCCCGCGGCCGGCCCGCGCAGCGGTTGACCGGCGTGAAGCTCGACGCGCGCTTCGCGCGCGTCCGCGACCGCCTGCAAAAAGAGGTGACGGCGAACTTCTCGCAGCCGACGCCGCTAGCCCGCATCGCCGACTACCTGGGGCAGCGGGCCGGCGCCCGGGTGCTGATCGACGGCGTCGCCCTGCACAAGGCCGGTTTCGATCCGGCCGAAGGGGTCACGCTCAAGGCGGACAAGGAGCCGCTGGGCGACGTGCTCAGCAAACTCTGCGAGTCGCTCGACATCGGCTGGCGCATCGTGGACGACAAGACGCTGCAGATCACCAGCCGCCCGGCGGCGGACCGCGGCGAGCTGGAGTTCTACGGGCTGGCCGACTTGCTGGGCGCCGGCGTAACGGGCGAGGCGCTGGCTTCGCAAATCCAGGCCCGCATCGCCTCGGAAAGCTGGTCCCCGCCTGGCGGCCGCGGCGTGCTGCACTATGACGCCGCCTCGCGGCATCTCATCGTCCTGCAGTCGCAAGCGGTGCAGATCCGCATCGAGGAGTTCCTGGCCACCGAGCGGGCTAAGAAGACGGCCAAGCCGGAGGAAACAGCGCCGGCGAAGCCTAAGTAGACCGGCGACCGCATAGCCGCAACCGGAGAGACCACGGATAACACGGATAACACGGATTTACCAATGTCTACTCGTGCTTATCCGTGTCATCCGCGTTATCCGTGGTCAAAGTCTTCGCAGGGCGCAATTCCTCCATGCCCGCCAATCACGCGAATCGACGCGAATGATTTCGGGGTTACCCCGGCAGCGGCTCGATGCGGACACCCAGCGGGAACTTCACCGGCGGCTGCGCGTAGTAGTCGGTTCCAGCCGAGCGGATTTGCTCTTGCTTCAGCTCAGCCAACTCCCGCGTGCCCGACCAAACGATGGTCTCGCCGCGAAGATGCATCTGCTCGGCATGCTGAAACCCCTTTTCCGCGGAGAAGCCGAAGACCTTCTGAAACGTCTCGATCACGTACGGGAAGGTGTGCAGGTCGTCGTTCAGCACGATCACCGCGTAGGGCGGCTGCGGCTTGGGCTTCTGGTCTTTCGGCCGCGTGGTGGTCTTGGGGTCGACAACCGCGGAGTCGCTCATGGGGCTCATGGGGTGCCTCGGAGATTCTTCGCTGCGCT
>JBGQHD010000880.1:0-2832 GCA_041497795.1 Planctomycetia bacterium | reverse complement strand
CACTTCATCGAGCGGCTTGCCGGTGCGTTTGAGGATCACGCTCAGCGCGAAGGGATCGAAGTCGCCCACGCGGTTGTTGTGCGGGATGCCGGTCTGCGGGCTCATGCCCAGGCTGTTCGCCGCGCTCTGCCGTCCGCTGATGGCACACAGCGAGCTGGAACCGCCCAGGTGACACGAGATCACTCGCAGGTCGTCGCGGCCGAGCAATTCGGCGACGCGGCCGGCGATGTAACGATGGCTCGCGCCGTGAAAACCCCAGCGCCGCACCTGGTATTCGCTCGTCCACTGGTAGGGAATCGCATACGTCCGGAGCCGGGCCGGAATCGTTTCGTGAAAGCCGGTCTCGAACGCGGCCACCAGCGGAATCTCCGGCAGCTTTTCGTTGAGCAACCGCATGGCGGCGATGTACGGCGGGTTATGGGCCGGCGCGACCTGGCTCATCTCTTCCATCGCGGCGAGCACGTCCGGCGTCACGCGCTGCACGCCGCTGACCCGGCCGCCGTGCACGGCCTTGAAGCCGATGGCCGCCACTTCGCTGGCCTGGCGCAGGCAGCCGTGCTCCCGGTCGGTCAATTGGGCCAGGCAGCGCCGCACCGCTTCGGCATGATCGGGCACTCGGCCGGTCTGCTCCGCCTTGTAGTCGCCGATCTGGACGAACGAGCGGCTGTTGTCGGCCCCAATGCGCTCCGTGCCGCCACGCGCCAACTGCCGCTCGTCCGTCATGTCGAACAAGCGGTACTTGAAGCTGGTGGAGCCGAGATTAGCGACGAGGATCTTCATGATCTCGGTCAAGCTGCGCGGGCAGTGAAGGAACGGGTTCTCGTCATTCCGAGCGTTCGTCATTCTGAGCGCAGCGAAGAATCTCCGGCGTTGAGACCCTTCGCTGCGCTCAGAGCGACCTATGACGACTAATGGATATACGCCTCGACCAGCCCTTCGGCCGGGCGGGGGATGATGTGGCTGGCGATCAACTCGCCGACCTGCGCCGCGGCACTGGCGCCGGCTTCGACCGCCGCCCGCACGCTGCCGACGTCGCCGCGGACGATGGTCGTCACGTACGCGCCTCCGATTTGCACTTTGGCCACGATCTGCACGTTGGCCGCTTTGGCCATGGCGTCAGTCGCCTCGATGAGCGCGACCAGCCCTTTGGTTTCTACGAGTCCGATGGCGTCTTGCATGATCAGGGTTCAGGGTTCAGGGTTCAGGGTTCAGGAGTCAGTGTTTGTGAACAATCGACGCTGGTCGATCGTCGCCTTTCGCACCGCGAAAGGGCGTTCTTTCGCGGAGCGAAAGACGACATACCTTGGGCGACGTCTCACTTCGATGCTACGCCGGCGCTCCGGCGCCGCGGCTGTTCCTCTTGGCCAGCTTGGGCAGCACCTTATCGAGGTCTTCGTGCGGGCGGGGAATGACCTGCACGCTGACGACCTCGCCCAGGCGGGCCGCGGCGGCCGCGCCGGCGTCGGTGGCGGCTTTCACGGCGGCCACGTCGCCGGTCACAAAGGCCGTGACCAGGGCACTGCCGATCTTGTCCCAGCCGACGAAATCAACGTTCGCGGCTTTCAGCATGGCGTCGGTGGCCTCGACCAGGGCGATGAAGCCCTTGGTCTCGATCATGCCGAGCGCCTCCAGAGTTTTGGCCATACGTTACTTCTCCAGTGCGAAACGAAACGAGTGGGGAAATGTCGAATGTCGAAGCACAAATGCCGAAGGAATGACGCTGACGGAATGACGAACTGATCATTCGACATTCGTGCTTTGTCATTCTTTAGACATTCGTGCTTCGTCCTTCGTCATTGCTTTGTCCGCTTTCACTTGAACAGTTCCACGCGGGTGGCGTGCTCCAAATCGCAGGCGTTGCCTTCGTCAGTGTCGATGTGCACTTCGAGCTTGCTCTTGGCGTCGGCTCGGACGATGACGTTCTCCAGCACGATCGTGCACGACGACTCGATGCGGAGCTTCATCAAGTCGCCATTGGCCACGCCGTAATGTTTCGTGTCGTCCAGGCTCATGTGCACGTGCCGGGCGGCGCGGATCACACCTTCTGGCAACTGCACAGCGCCCGCGGGGCCGACCAGCACGCAGCCCGGCGTGCCGGCGACGTTGCCGCTGAGCCGCACCGGGGCGTCGATGCCCAGCGAAATCGAATCGGTGAACGCCAGCTCGACCTGGCTGTGCGGCCGGGTCGGTCCCAACACGCGCACGTTGGGCAGCATGCGGCGGCGCGGACCGATGACCATCACGGTTTCATCCGCGGCGTAGGCCCCTTGCTGATACAGCTCGCGCATCGGCGTCAGCTTGCGGCCGGCGCCGAAGAGGATTTCCACGTGCTCATCGGTCAGATGGACATGCCGGGCCGAAATGTTGACGATTAGCTCCGACGGGCCAGTGACCTTGGTGGGCGCCGCGCCATTGCCGGCCGCCGAACTGGCTCCGCCGGCGCGGGCCAGCACAATCTCGCGGACGATCCGCTCGACCGTCTCGCGGCTGATCGCGCCGGGCTGGGCCGCTAGGGCCGTGCTCATTTGGCCAGCTCCTGTGCGTGTGAGAAGCCCGGCTGCTCGGAGAAGCCGGGCTTCTTGCCGTCCGGTGTATGTTCGTGCAGCGGGGCAATCAACAGCTCCACGCCGGCTTCGGCAAGTTTTGCCCGCCACTCATCGCCAATCTGCTCGTCGACCACCATGCGGTGCACTTTTTCCAGCTCGCAGAGGTAGACCAGGCCTTGTCGGCCGAACTTGGTGCTGTCGGCCAGCACGATCACTTCTTCGGCCGAGCGGATCATGGCCAGCTCGGTCTCGACCAGCAGGGCGTTGTTGTTGTACAGACCGCGCT
>JBGQHD010000879.1:0-2836 GCA_041497795.1 Planctomycetia bacterium | reverse complement strand
GCGGCGCCACGGTGGGCTGGTCCCTCTGGGCGCTCGCGGTTGCTGCGCTCGCGGTATGGGTCTTCGTCTTGCCGATCACGCAGCCTGGATTGCGATTGGCGCGGGAAATGGAGGCGCTGATTCGCTCGGATCGCCTCGTCGAGGCACTGCGCGTGATGTCGCGGCACGAGCGGACCGATTACCCGCCGCTGTGGAACCCGCCGCCGCAACCGGAACATGGCGACCGCGCGCCCGGGGCGCTGAAGATCGTGGAGGGGCTCGTCGAGTCCGGCGCCGCGCCCTGGGTGCGCGAGATGTACCTTGAGAAGCTTGACCGCGTGTTCGAAAGCGGCTTCGCCATGAGATACGTCGCCGAAGAACTGGGCCCCGACGGGTACCCGCGATTCATCCACCTGATCGAGCAACTCCCCGAAGGAACGGCGTTCTTGGATCGCCACCAAGAGACGATGCGATACTTGAAGTGGATCACCGATTCGCTCTCAATGGGTACGTTGAACTTTGACGTTTTGTTTGTGATTCGTCGTTTTGCTACCTTGAAGATTCGGTGTTCACCACCGAGTTTTCAAGGTGTGCGTCTTCGACTCAACCAATGCGGGCCTTCTGCTTCGTCAGCCGCGCGAGCAGCGCCGTGTCCGGTTCCGCCCCGATGCCCGGCTCGCCGCTCGCGGAGACGTGCGGCGTGCCGTCAGGGCCAGGGACAAGCTCCAAGTCCGGACGGCCGAGGTCGTCGGCGTAGAATCGCTTCGACGGGAAGATGTCGGCCGGGTAGCTGAAGTTGTCCAGCATCGCCAGGGCCACGCACAGCCGGGCGCCGACGGCGCTTTCCAGCATGCCGCCGACCCAGCAGGGAATCTTCGCCCGGCGGCACAGGTCGTGAATCGCCACCGCGTTGGTCAGCCCGCCGACGCGGCCCGGCTTGATGTTCACGTATCGGCAACTGCCCAGCTCGACGGCCTGAGCGGCACGCTCGGGCGAAGTGATGCTCTCGTCCAGGCAGACCGGCGTGCGGATCGCCTGCTGGAGCTTGGCGTGGTCCACCAGGTCGTCGTGGGCCAGCGGCTGCTCGATCATCGCCAGGTTGAGCTCATCGACCCGGCGGAAGAGATCCAGATCGGCCAGCCGATAACCGCTGTTGCAGTCGATGTGGAACACTTGATCGGGAAACTCGCGCCGCACGGCGGCCAGCATCGGCAGGTCCCAGCCGGGGCGGAACTTGAGCTTGATCCGCGGAAAGCCGGCCTCGACGGCCCCGGCGATGGCCCGCAGCAGGTCGTCCGTCGAGTCCATCACGCCAAAGTCGGCGCCCACAGGGCACGTGTCGCGAGTTGCCCCCAGCAGACGGTGCAGTGGCTTGCCGCGGCGCTGGGACTCCAGCACCCACCAGGCCGTGTCGAGCGCGGCCTTGGCGAAGGGGTTCCCCTTGAAGTGGCCGAGCAACTTTTGCAGCTCCGCCCCGCTGGCGACCTCACGGCCGACGACGGCCGGCGCCAGCCAATCGCGCACGACGGCGAACACGCCGCCGGCCCACTCGGGGCTGTAGCACGGCGCGGCCAGCGGCGACGACTCGCCCCAGGCCGACAGCTCGCGACCGTTCGATAAGTCGGTCGCGTGCAGCCGCACGAGCACCGACTCCACGGCCGCGTCCTCACCGTAGGCCGTGCGCCACGGATACAGGAGCGGCATAGCGACGTGATAGACCTCGACGGTGGTGATGCGCATGGAAGCCAATTTGGAATGCGGAATGCCGTGTTCAAGGTAGCCAGTTCCACCGTGACGCACCACTGAAGGGGCTTGAGTAACCACAAAGGACACGAAGGACACAAAGAAAATGCCAGTCCAGCCTTCCTTTGTGTCCTTCGTGTCCTTTGTGGTTCCTTGCTTGCAACTTGCCATGCGCTTCGGTCGTGGGGCATAATGCTGCCAATCCACACCCCACCGGAGTTCGGCCGCATGGATCATCCCGCCCACGGCCCCACGCCTCGCTTCAAGCCGGACTCGCCAGCGCCAGTCAATCGGCGCGACGTGCTGCGCGTCGGCTCGCTGGCCATCTCGGCGAGCGTGCTGCCGAGTATGTGTTTGGCGGGGCAGGCTGGAAGCCTACCCCACGAGAAAGTTGCCGGCCGGGCTCGCAGCGTGATTTACCTGTGGATGGGGGGTGGCGTCACGCACATCGACTCGTTCGACCCCAAGCCGGCGGCGCCCGAGGAAATCCGCGGGACGCTCTCCGACATTGCCACGAACTTGCCGGGCGTGCGGTTCTGCGAGACGCTGCCTCGGCTGGCCCGCATGGCCGATCAGTTGGCCTTGGTCCGCAGCTTTTCGCACGACAGCAACGACCACCTGCTGAGCCAGGTGTATACGCTGTCGGGCCGCAAGGTGACGATGAACCAGCTCTTCAGCGAGCCGAACATCGGCTCGTTTGTCTCGCACCTGCTTGGCCCGCGCAACGGCTTGCCTGGCTACATCGCCGTGCCGGGCATCACGCGGCCTGGGCCGCCGCCGTATGCCCTGTTCGTCGGCGGCTGGCTGGGGCACGAGCACGCGCCGTTCTGCGTCGGCGGCGAGCCGGAGCAGCCGGATTTCACCGCTGGCCCGGAGAAATCGCCGAACCCCTCGCCGCTGGCCGATGAGGACCTCAGCCCTCAGGCGCTCCGCCTGCCGAGCGACCTGAAGTTCGACCGGCTGCTCGGCCGCGCCCGGCTGCGGCAGGCGCTCGACGTGTCAATCGCCCAGGCCGACCGCCAGGGCCTGCTGCGAGCGGCCGACGCCCAGCACGACGGGGCGATGCACCTGCTGGCGTCGCCCGACGTGCGGCGGGCGTTCGACCTCTCCAAGG
>JBGQHD010000878.1:0-2836 GCA_041497795.1 Planctomycetia bacterium | reverse complement strand
CAGGTCCTCGACAACATCACCGCCGCGGCCCGCGTTCGCCCGCTGGTGATTCAATCGCTCTTCATGCGCGTCCGAGGCGAAGCTCCGCCGCCGGCCGAGTTGGAGGCCTTTTGTCAACGGCTGAGCGAGATCACCGCCGCCGGCGGAAAAATCAAGCTGGTCCAGGTCTACACCGTGGCCCGCCAGCCGGCCGAAAGCTACGTCACGCCGCTGGCCGACGGGGAGGTCGATGCGATCGTCGAGTTGGTTCGCCAACGAAGTGGGCTGGAAGCGGCGGCGTACTATGGAGTCTCACTGTAGCTGAACTCGCCAGAGTTCAGCGCCGCCCGAAGTCTGCCGACTTCGGCTACCTACGATCACCGGCGAGGAGCCAAAGGTGGCGCACGAACAGCTCTGGGCCCCCTGGCGCTTGGCCTACGTCGCCGGGGATAGTCCCCCGGTCCGGCCGAAGCCGACGTTGACGCTGCCCGGGGCGGACAAGGACTGCTTCATCTGCTGCGACGTGGCCGACAACGCGGACCGCGAAAACTTCGTGGTCGCCCGCGGGGTGGAAACGGTCGTCATCCTCAACCGCTATCCCTACAATAACGGCCACCTGCTGGTCGCGCCCCAGCGGCACAAGGGGCGGCTCGACGAGCTGACGCCCGGTGAGCATCTGGAGTGCCAACAGACCCTCGCTCGCCTGGTGGCGATCCTTGAGCGGCGGATGCATGCGGAGGGCTTCAACCTGGGGCTGAACCTGGGTCGCGCGGCGGGTGCCGGGCTGCCGGGCCACTTGCACTGGCACATCGTGCCACGGTGGCAGGGCGACACCAATTTCATGCCGGTGCTGGCCGGCGTGAAAGTCATTCCCCAGTCCCTGGATGCGCTCTGGGAGTTGCTGCGCGAAGAGCTGGGGTAGCTCCGGAAGGCATGCCCCGCGGTGCCATCATGAGCCTGCCGCACGCTTGAGAAGCGCCACGAATTCCTTGAGAAACGGCGTGTTGTCGTGCCACGTGCGGGCGGTGACCAGATTGCCGTCCACGACGACCGGCCGATCGACGTAGGTCGCCCCGCCTTGCTGGGCGTCCATGGCGCACTTGGCCACGGTGGTCACCGTGCGTCCGGCGATGGAGCGCGCGGCGGTGAGGATCTCGATCCCGTGACAAACGGCAGCCACCGGTTTGCCGGCCTCGAAAAAATGCCGCGTGATGCGCACGAGATCTGGGTCGTACCGCAGATACTCCGGCGCCCGCCCGCCGGAAACGAACAGCCCGGCGAACTCTTCCGGCCGCACGTCGCGAAACGCGACGCTGGCCCGCAGGTGATAGCCGGGGCTTTCCCGCGTGATGTCCCACGGCGGATCGGCGCCGGGCGGGACTTCATGCAGCACCATGTGGTACAGCCGCGCCTCCGGCCCGGCCACCACCACCTCGAACCCGTCTTCCGGGAGCCGAAAGTACGGATACATTGTGTCCAGCACTTCCGTGGCGTCGCCGATGGGCAGCAGGACTTTCGGCATCGTTCAGCTCGTGGTAGGAAGGCCATCGTCAGCCGAGCGGGGAACCGTCAGTCAACAGCGTAGCGTGCGGGAGCTGCCAGGTGGAAGTAACCTACCAACTCGAACCGCACCTCTCGCCCGACGAGTTCATCGACGTGCTGGCGCGCTCCACGCTCGCCGAGCGGCGGCCGGTGCATGATCTGGGCACCATCCAGGGCATGCTGCGGCACGCGGACGTGATTGTGACGGCCCGCGCGAACGACTTGGAGAGGGGCTTCGAGAAAGGCTTGCTCGTCGGCGTTTCGCGGGCGATCACCGACTTCTCGTATTGCACGTATCTGTCGGACCTGGCGGTGGATGAAACCTACCAGCGGCGCGGCATCGGGCGGGAGCTGATCCGCCGCACGCACGAGGCGGCGGGGTTGCACACCCGGTTGATCTTGTTGGCCGCGCCCAAGGCCCAGACGTACTATCCGCACATCGGCATGATGAAGCACGAATCGTGCTGGACCATCCCCCCGCGGTGACGGTGCGCTCGCGGTGACGGCGAGCTAGACGGCACGAAACGGCTGCACGAAACGGCTGCACGAAACGGCTATTCGGAGCGCGTGAGCGCAGCGACCGCGGAGTGTTTCCGGGGGGCTTCCGCCGCCCAGGGGCGCGGACCGGCCGCGACGGCATTCCGCAGCGGTCTGCCGCCCGCCGCATTCGGATGACTTGCGGCGTAAACGTCCTGCCGATTCAATGGATTGGCGCCGGCTGCACGGCCGTGGCATCCAAAACAGCCGCGCGGGAGCAGGATCTCACGCGAAAGAAGCCCGGCTTCTGGGAGAAGCCGGGCTTCTGGACACTACTGCTCCAGGCCGAGTGGCGGAATGGCAGACGCTGGGGACTTAAAATCCCCTGTTCCGTAAGGGACGTGCGGGTTCGACTCCCGCCTCGGCCAGTAACTTACATCGTGCGGATCATGCAGCGCTTCTCGCACACGGCCGGCCGCACCGTCAGGCGGTAGATGAACTCGGCCCCGCCGCGGACGCCGTGCCGCAGGTCGCGGACGCACAGGCGGTAAGCGCCGTCAGCCGGCGCTCTCCAGTCGAGCTGGCAGCGGCGCTCGGCTGCCTCGGGCGATCGTGGTCTTCGCCAGCGGCCGCCCTGCGGCGTCTTCCACAGTGACGATCGGGCAAGCCAGCGACGCGGCCGGGCACGCGCAGCAGGAGATCGTGAACGCCGCCCTGAGCGACCTCAAGAAGATGACCCTGACGGTCATCGACGGCGACTTTCTCCGCGAGGTGGTGGGCGCCCAGAACCTGATCTTTGGCGATTACCGCATGCTGGCCCGGCGGAACTCCAGCGAGT
>JBGQHD010000877.1:0-2839 GCA_041497795.1 Planctomycetia bacterium | reverse complement strand
CCGCGATCCTCTCCCGGCGCTGCCTCGATTGCCACAACGCCGCGGAGCACAAAGGCGGGCTCGTCCTCTCCGGCAAGGCTACGGCGATGGCCGGCGGCGATACCGGTCCGGCGATCGTGCCGGGGAAGCCGGGCGAGAGCTTGCTTTGGCAGCGCATCGACAAGGACGAAATGCCGCCGAAGAAGCCGCTGCCGAAGGCCGAACGAGCGGTGCTGCGCGAGTGGCTCGCTCGCGGCGCCGCCTGGGGCAGCGACCCGATTGATCCCTTCCGCTTCACCAGCGACTCGCGAGCCGGCTACGACTGGTGGTCGCTCCAGCCCGTCGTGCGGCCGCCGGCACCGACCGTGAAGCATACGGACTGGCCTCGCAGCGATATCGACCGCTTCGTGCTGAGCAAGCTCGAAGCGGCCGGCCTGTCCCCGTCGCCCGAGGCCGACCGCCGCGCACTCATCCGCCGGCTCTCCTACGATCTGCTCGGCCTGCCGCCGACGCCGGAAGAGGTCGAAGCGTTCGTCGCCGATCGCGCCGAAGGCGCGTACGAGAAGCTCGTCAATCGGCTGCTCGCCTCGCCCCGCTACGGCGAGCGCTGGGCGCGGCACTGGCTCGACGTCGTTCACTTCGGCGAAAGCCAGGGCTTCGAGCGCGACAAGCTGCGGCTCAATTCGTGGCGGTACCGCGATTGGGTGGTCGAGGCCCTCAACCGCGACATGCCCTACGACGAATTCTGCCGGCTGCAATTGGCCGGCGACGTGCTGCGGCCGGGCGACGCCAAGGCGGTCATCGCCACCGGCTTCCTCGTCACCGGGCCCTACGACGAAGTCGGCCAGACGCAGCAAAGCGCCGCCATGCGGACCGTGGTGCGTCAGGATGAAATGGAGGACGTCGTCTCGCTGGTCGGGCAGACGTTCCTGGGGCTGACGGTCCACTGCGCCCGCTGCCACGACCACAAATTCGATCCGGTCCCGCAGACGGAGTATTACCGCCTCGTCGCGGCCCTGGCCGGCGTGCGGCACGGCGAGCGCGACGCGGCCGACGCGAGTTTGCATGAACGAGCGGCTGGGCAGGCGGCCGACGTGCAGCGGCAGATGGATGAGGTTGCGCGGCAGATCGCCGTGCTCGACGAGCCGGTCGCTTCGGCGATCCTCAAGCATCGCACGAAGCAGAAACGGGCCGAGCCACCGCGGCCGATCGCCCGCTGGGAGTTCGCCAAGGACCTGAGCGATGCCCTCGGCAAGCTCCACGGCACGGCCCACGGCGGCGCGCGCGTGGAGAAGGGTCGGCTCGTGCTCGATGGCAAGGAGGCCTACGTGGCGACGACGCCACTCGACCGCGCGCTCAAGGAAAAGACGCTCGAAGCCTGGCTGAGGCTGGCCGACCTGTCACAGGGCGGTGGTGCGGCGATCGGGGTAGAAACGCTCGATGGGAATGTATTCGACGCGATCGTCTTCGCCGAGCGAGAGCCTCGCCGTTGGATGGCCGGCAGCGAGGGCTTCCGCCGCACGCAGCCGCTGGGCGGGCCGGACGAAAAGACGGCCGACCGCGAGTTGGTGCACGTGGCCCTAGTCTATGCGGCCGACGGCACGATTACGGCCTACCGCAACGCCCAGCCCTACGGGCGCCCGTACAAGAGCGCCGGCCTGGTCGTCTTTGAAGCGGGCAAGAGCCAGGTCCTCTTCGGCCTGCGGCACAGTCCGCCGAGCGCGGGCAAGTTCCTGGCTGGCGCGATCGAAAAGGCGCAGCTCTACGATCGCGCATTGTCGGCCGCCGAAGTGGCCGCGTCGGCCGGCGTGGAATCGCAGGCGGTGACCGAGGAAGAGATCATCGCCGGCCTCGCGCCGGCGGAGCGCACACGGCGCGAGCAGTTGAAGTTCGAGCTGGAGCAGCTCTACCAGCAAAAGGCCCGGGCCGCAGCCACGCAGGTGTATGCGGTGCTGCCGCAGCCGGCGGAACCGGTCCATCTGCTGCGGCGGGGCAATCCCGCAGATCCCCAATCGCTCATGACGCCCGGCGGCGTAGCGGCGATCCGTGCCATGTCGGCCGAATTTGGCCTCGCGGCCGACGCGCCCGAAGGCGAGCGCCGAGTGCGGCTGGCGCGGTGGATCACCGACGAGCGCAATCCGCTCTTTGCCCGCGTGATCGTCAACCGGCTCTGGCAGTATCACTTCGGCCAAGGGCTGCTCGACACGCCCAGCGACTTCGGCTTCAACGGCGGCCGTCCGAGCCATCCTGAGCTACTCGACTGGCTGGCCGCCGAGCTGGTGCGGCAGAAGTGGAGCCTGAAGCAATTGCACCGGGCGATCATCCTCTCGGCCACGTACCGCCAGGCGTCTCGGCACGTGGCCGCCGCGGCGAAAGTCGATACCGGCAATCGGCTGCTGTGGCGGAAAGAGCCGCTGCGGCTCGAGGCCGAGACGGTGCGAGACGCGATCCTCTCCGTCTCAGGCGTGCTCAACGATCAGCAAGGAGGCCCCGGCTTTCAGGACTTCACCACCTTCGTGAGCAACAGCCAGTTCTATGAGATGCGCGACCCGGCCGGGCAGAGCTTCAATCGCCGCAGCCTGTACCGCACCTGGGTGCGATCGGGCCGCAGCCGCCTTTTGGATGCCTTCGACTGCCCCGACCCGTCGACCAAATCGCCCAAGCGGGCCGTGACCACCACGCCGCTGCAAGCCCTGTCGCTGATGAACCATTCGTTCGTGCTGCGAATGGCCGACCGCTTCGCCGAGCGGCTCGAGCGCGACGTAGGACGGATTTCCAATCCGTCCGAAAAACTAACCGGCGAGCAAGTGAAGCGTGCCTATGCGCTGGCATACGGCCGCCAGCCGTCGGCGGAAGAATT
>JBGQHD010000876.1:0-2842 GCA_041497795.1 Planctomycetia bacterium | reverse complement strand
CTCTGAGGTCAGAGATGGGTGGTCATATATCAGAGATCAGAACTAATTTTATCTCTGACCTCTGACCTCCGATCTCTGACCTCCGACCCGCGGACCAGGCAGTATAATAGCGGCCGAGCCGTTCTCGCTTTCCGGAGAGTCATCATGCCGTCTGACGATCTGGCCTACCTATCGGCCGTCGCGCTGGCGACGGCGATTCGCACCCGCCGGCTCTCGCCCGTCGAGGTGACACGGGCCGTGCTGGCGCGCGTCGATCGGCATAACCCGGCACTCAACGCGCTGGTGACGCTCGACGCCGAGGAATCGCTCCGCGCGGCCGCCAAGGCCGAAGCCGCCGTCATGAGCGGCCAGCCGCTCGGCCCCTTGCACGGCGTGCCGCTGCACGTGAAGGACAATCTCTACGTGGCCGGCTCGCGGACCACCTTTGGCTCGAAGCTGCAAGAGAAGAACGTCACGGCCGAGGATTGTCCAGCCGTTGAGCGCTTGCGCAAGGCCGGCATGATCCTCGTCGGCCGCACCAACACGCCGGAGTACGGCTGGAAGGGAGTGACCGACAACCGCGTGTTCGGCATCACGCGCAACCCGTGGAACACCAAGCTCACGCCGGGCGGCTCGAGTGGCGGGGCCTCGGCGGCGGTGGCGGCCGGCATCGGCCCCGTCGGCATCGGGACCGACGGCGGCGGCTCGCTGCGGATTCCCGCTTCGTTCAGCGGCGTGGTGGGCTTCAAGGCCAGCTTCGGCCGCGTCCCTAATTGGCCCGGCAGCGGCGGGGCCATGCTGCGGCACATCGGCCCGATCACCCGCACGGTCGGAGACATGGCCGCGGTCCTCGACGTGCTGGCCGGTCCCGATCCGCGCGACCTGCTCTCGCTTCCCGCGGCCGAGGCCCGCTACACGGCCGAGCTAGAGAAAGGCATCCGCGGCAAGCGGGTCGCCTACAGCCCGGACCTCGGCTATGCCCGCGTCGAGCCGGCGGTGGCGGCGATTTGCCAACGGGCCGCCGAGCGCTTCGCCGCCAGCGGGGCCCACGTGGAGCAAGTGCGGCTCGACTGGCGCGATCCCTATGAAGCGTGGAGCGTCTTCTTCTTCGGCACGGCCGCGGCCAACTTGGAAAAGAAGCTGCCCGCTCAGGGCGACCTGCTCGATCCCGGCCTGCGGCGCGTGGTGGAAAGCGGGCTACGGCTGCGCGGCGTGGACTTCGCCAACGCCCTGGCCGCGCGGCACGACTTCTGGGAGCAAGTGCGGCGGTTCCACGCGCGGTTTGACCTGCTCCTCTGCCCGACGTTGCCCGTGCCGCCGTTCGCCGTCGGACAGGACGACGCCGATCCGCTGGAGGGCGAGCGGCTCGGTCCGCTGCAATGGACGCGGTTCACGTACCCCTTCAACCTCACCGGCCAACCGGCCGCCAGCGTGCCGGCCGGCTGGACCAAGTCCGGCCTGCCCATCGGCCTGCAGATCGTCGGCGACCGGCATGCGGACCTGCTGGTGCTCCAGGCCGCGCGGGCTTGGGAGCAGATCGAGCCGTGGCATGAGAAGAAACCTCGACTGTAATCGAGCGCTTAGTCAGCACCCCGGCTGCTCTTAAGCAGCCGGGGTGCTCAGCCGGGGTGCTCCAGCGGGCACCGCAACGCGAGAAGAGAAGAGGTCACGATGAAGTTCTCTTGCACGATCGCGCGGCTCCCCAGTGGTCTCTGGGCCGTTCACCACGAGAGCGCCGACATGGGGCACGTGCAAGCCACGGCCGCCACGCGCGCCGATGCCATCGACAAGATGCGCGGCGAGCTGCGCTACCGGCTGGAGCTTTGCCCCTGCAGCGGCGAGTCGTACCAGTACATCGAGGTGGAAATCGTCGAGCCGCCGCGGCCCGGCTACACGGCGCGGAATTCCAAGTAGTGCATCACGGCCAGGAAGTGGCAGACGCTGCCGGCCAGCACGAAGAGGTGCCAGATCGAGTGGTAGAACCGCCGATCGGCCGCCACGAAGTACACGCCCGCCGTGTAGAAGAAGCCGCCGCCGCCGATCCAGGCCAACACGTGCCAGGGAAACGTGTCGCAGATGGGCTTGGCCGCGATCAGCGCCAGCCAGCCCATGGCCACGTACGGCAAATAGGACATCGCGTCGAGCCTGTCGTTGCGAGTGATCTTGATGAAGATCCCCCAGGCCGCGAACAGCCACACGAGCGTCAGGATCGTCCAGCCCCAGGTGCCCCCTTCGACCAGGGCGAACGGCGTGTACGTGCCGGCGATGAGCAAATAGATGCAGACGTGGTCCACCACGCGGAGGAAGTGCTTGGCCCGCCGCTCCTGCACTCCATGGTACAGCGTCGAGGCCGCGTACACGGCCAGCATCGTGACGCCAAAGACGCCGCAACCGATGACGTGCCAGGGAGTGCCCCGCTCCAGCGCGAAAGCCAGCAACCAGGGCATCCCCAGCGAGGCCAGCGCCAATCCCAGGCCGTGCGTGACGGTATTGACGACTTCTTCGTGCAAGGGGGGGAACACCGTGTCGGCAGAAAACACCGTGTCGGCAGAAAACACCGTGTCGGCAGAAAACACCGTGTCGGCAGAAAACACCGTGTCGGCAGAAAACACCGTGTCAGCAGAAAACACCGTGTCAGGCAGGCAGACCGCGTCCGACTCGAATGGGTAGTTCGGCGAGCTGGCCATGGGGAGTCCTTGCTGGGAGTCAGCCGCTGACGGCCCCGCCAAGACGGCGGCACAGCACGAGCGGCTACGGGGAGAGGCTACAGTCAACCTTAGCCCACAAAATCTCATCGGGTTTCGGCGCGGCGCGCACGCGGCTCCGTGCAGCGCCCTGCGCGCAGCGCAGAGCAGGCCCAACT
>JBGQHD010000875.1:0-2847 GCA_041497795.1 Planctomycetia bacterium | reverse complement strand
CCCTGGTTCTCCAGCTTGTTTGCCCCGTCGCGCAGCGGCGGCAGTGAAGCCCACAGTGCGGCGTTCTTGTCCGGCGTCGTCAAGAGCGTCAGGAAGTTGCCGGCGGCTTGCGGCGCGGGGCTAAGTTGCACCGGCCCGAGCACGTGCTTGTTGTCCCGCAGCTTCGCGCCGAAGTCTTGGATTTCGGTCTCCAGCATCTTGACCGGCAGAATGTCCGCCAGCGGCGTCTTCGCGTAGCCGCCGAGTCCGAAGCTGTGCAGGCCGCCGAGCATCATCAGGCCGGCCCCTTCGTAAACTCGCTGCCGCAGCAGCTCCAGCTCGCTCGGCTGGCCGTTCTTGGCCGGCAGAAACGCCGAGGCGGCCAGGTCCCCCAGGATGAAGACGTCGTACTTGCCCGGCTGCAGCCCTTCGGCCAGCGTCTGGGCGGCGGCTGCGGGGCGGCGGTCGGGATGCTGGGCGTCGAGCCGGAGAAAATCGACCCGGGTGTCTTGAGCGGTGCCGAGCGAGCGAAGGATGTTCCGCGACTCCAGCCGCACTGCCCCTTCGAGGTACAGCACCGCCAGCCCGCCCTCGGTCACGCGGACGATAGTCGATTGCTCGTTGTTGGCCGTGTCGAACTCTCCGTCGCGCGGGGGGAGCCGCAGGGTCATCTTGTACAGTCCCGCCGCGTCGAAGACGTGACTCAGGTCGAAGGGCGTCAGTTGCCCGTTCTCGCGCGGCCGGAACTGCACCGTCTCGACGACCTTCATCTCGCCGTCTTTCTCGACGAGAAGCTGGGCCGGCATCAGCGGGTCGGGATAGCCTTTGACGCGGGCCTCGGCGGTGATCGCCAGGCGGTTCTTCATGTGCACCGAGTCGTTGGCCTTGAGGCTCTCCAGCACCAGGTCTTGCTGCGTGACCTGAGCCCCGGCAGGGCCGAACAACACCCCGAAGACCGGCTGGTTGCGGCCCTTCATCCGCTCCGCGACGCGCGTCGGGTCGTCGTCCCGCGGGCTCAGCGCTCGCTGGTTGGCGTCGCTCATGAGCACGACGCCCACCAGCCGATGCGGCGCTTCGCGCTTCAGCACTTCGCTCAAAGCCCAGCCCAGGGCGGTCTGGTCGCCGTCCGCCGATTCGGGCAGCTCGATGCGGCCGCCGGAGAAGGTCAGCTCCTTCAGGTCGGCGTCGAAGGCGTAGGCTTTGATCGTCACATGCTCGCCCAGGTCGGCCAGCGCTCCTTCGGCATTTCGGAGGACTTCGCGGAGCCGCTCGTAGCGCGAGCGAGACACGTCGTCGGCCGCCTTCATGCTGCCGGACGTATCGACCAGGATGACGATGGTCGCCGGCAACCGCTCGATCGAGGTGTAGACCAGCGCCGGCCGCAGCATCACCAGGAGCACCAGCAGCACCACGGCGAGCCGGAGGGCCACGAGTGCCAGCCGCCGCCGGGGCGTGGTGCGCGTGCGGGCCGGCCCCAGCAGCATCAGCCCCAGCAGGACCGCCGCGACGAGAAAGACGAACGTGTCGCCGAACCAGCCGCCGCCGACCGGATTGAAGGTCAAGCGGGGCCAGGTTTTGCCCAGCACGTAGACGCCCACCAGCACGGCGGTCGCCAGCGCAATCAGCCAGCGCTCGGCGGCGGCGCCGCCGCGAGCGGTGGGGGGATCGCGCTGGAGGGTGGTGGACATTACAAGGTCTGGAGATGGTTGCAGAACTCTCCGATGGTTGCGCGTTGGGCGCGTGCCGGTCTGCCTACCGGCCGAACATCGAACGTCCAACGCCCAACGTCCAACATCGAACGAAGCAGACTCTGCGACCGAACGTCGAGGTTCGATGTTGGATGTTCGGCAGTCATAGAACTAGTCTATGTTGTCGCCTCGGCCACGAGATCAGAGGTCGGATGCCCCCCGGCTGCCGGGTTGGTTGGCTCGGTTTCCTGATAAAAGCGGTTCGCCAACAGGTGCTCGGCGGCCAGGATCAGCGCGGCCAGCGCGATCAGCAGCGGGAACAGGTCGTGCCCCACGCGCGTCTCGGTGAGCTGGCGATTGATCTCGTCGCGGTCGCGGGCCAGGCTGAAGGGCGCCTCGGCGAAAATGCCCTGGAGGTCTTGCTGGCCGACGCGCGTCAGCACGCTCTCCTGCGGCGAGAGGTTAACGCTGAAGCCGCGGTCGAGGCCAGTCGGTTTATCGCTTATGCGAAAGCCACCGAGCTCCTTCAACGGGCCGATGACCACGGCCTGCGCATCCGGCGCGACGCTGTCGAACTTCTCCTCGCCCAATGGCCGCGTGAGCTTGTACCTCTCGACCTTCTGCCCAGCCTTCAGCCCGATACGCGCCGTCTGGCCAGCGACGTAGTTCAGCTCCTCGCCCGACGCGCCGACCAGGTAGAGCAGCATCTCGTTGGCCAGGGCAATGAACGGCTGCGGCGGCACGAGCGCAGAGTTCTTGAAGCCATCGCCGAACAAGTTGTTCCAGGCGGATTCGTCGCCCGGATCGTCGGAGACCGGCGTCGTCATGAGCATGACGCGCCCTTGACCCAAACTGCGCTCCAGCAGGGCCGGTTTCTGATTGGTAAAGGGAACCACGACCTGCACGTCTTTGGGCAGCTCTTGCAGTTCCCAGGCTTGCCGTATCCAAAACGCATCCCAGGAGAGCGGCTCTTTGAGCCTGCCGAAGTAGGCCAGCATCGGGTGACCGGTCGGCGCGGGGTTCAGGTACACGCGATTGCTTCCATCCGGCGATTCTCGCCACACAGCCGTTGCCGAAAGCTTGGCGGGCAACAGCGACTGCGCCGCCGGCTCGTTGAACGACTCAGGCGCCGCCTCGGCGTTGCGGCCCAGGAAGATCGCCACGCTGCCGCCGGCCTTGG
>JBGQHD010000874.1:0-2851 GCA_041497795.1 Planctomycetia bacterium | reverse complement strand
CTGAAAATGCCGGATGCGCTCGAGGGTTGTATTCAATTCTTCGTCGTTCGCGATCATGGTGACTCCAAAGCAACTTCGACGATGCCGCGACGGCCCTCGCCTCGCTTCACCTGCCAGTATTCTACCGCCGCTTGCTCTCCCTCCATAGCTCCCGCTTGCGTTAGCCAGAATACGCTCGCGCCGAGGTGGGATTGGGCAGCCGCGTGGTCAAACAGCAACCGCCGTTCACCGTCGAGCGTTGTAGGCACGAACGCGTTATCCATGAGCAGGAACACGTCGATATCGTTCGGGTCGCGCTTGTCGGTCACGAACGAACCAAACACGACAAATCGACGGAGATGTCCGGTTCCGTTCGCCAACTCAAGAACTCGCTCCAACCGCAACGCGAGCGTCTTTCGCTGTGGCGAGCCGCTTCCGAACCGGCCAACGATCTCTCGCAAGGAGGCTCGATGCACCCCCAACGGCAGATCACCAGCGTCCGTCAGCGAAGGTAGCGTCAAGGTGGTGGCTTCCAAACTGCCGGCGATTCTAACTAGCTAAAGCTGCCGACTGCTACGTCACCCCGGCCTTATCAGCGCCGCCATTTCCCGGTTAAGTTCACTTCGTCGGCGTTCAAAGGGGTTCGTCTCTGCGTGGAGGGCACCCATTTCGTATTCGTACTGTTCGAGTCTCGCTCGAATCGCAGGATACCCCGGCGACGAAAGAAACGGCAAAAGGACGGCCGCATCGGCGTCGTCGTACAGCTTCGCTTGGTCATTCTTCAGCAAGCCGACGACATGATGGCAGAGCTCTCCTACTTGACCTTCCTCGCAATGGCATTGGACGCAAAGGGTCTCTGACTCGGCATGGAATTCGACGAGAACAGGAGCATGGCGTCCCTTAGGCGGTTTTGCCCGGAGCGTGGTCGCTGCCGTGTTGCTGCCGGTGGGCTTTAACTCGGCTCCAAATCGTTTTTTCACCGCGCTCTTTCGCGCCAGGAGAGGGGACAACTGGCTCTCGATGGCATCGACCTCTGAGGCATACTGCTCGAATCGGTGCTGAATTGCTCGATACGCCGGCGAAGCCAGAACGCCTTCCAAAACAGGAATGTCGGTGCCCTTTGCCAAGGCTGACACGTCTCCTCCCAAAAGCGATCGCTTGTGGTGGCACATTTGCTGCTTGCTTCCAGCCAGACAACGGCAGTACATCGTCAGCCGGCCGGATTTCTCTGCAATCGTAACCTCGTATTCCGTGTCGTCTTGGCTCTTGCTCCGCACATAAACCGTCCGAATGGATCTTGGACCAGACTGCGCGAACTTCAGCAGAGGGTCATCCATTTTTCTCCAACTCCACGACCAAACAGGTCAGCCGCAAGCCGGCTGCATCGATGGCCAGGCTGTCGCCGATGGCCAGGGCCGCTTTGAGCTCAGCGAGCGACTGCTCCAGGCGCGCCTGTCGCTCCCCGGTCAGTGTGGTCAGCAGGGCTTCGGCCCGGACCACGACTCCCTGGAACCGTTTGGCCGCGGGGCTGCGCTGCCAAAGGTCTTCGACACGCTGTTGCGAGAGCCTTTTGCCATCGTCGTCAAGACGCTTCTGACTCGGGGTGTATTCCAGACGCACCGTTTGCCCCGTGTGCGGGATCACGGCGGCCAGCTTGGCCAGGCCGTCCACGTCGTAGGAAAAGTGGATCACGATCGTGTGCGGCCGACCGGACTGCGAGGGGGGGATGCTGGCAATCCTCGCACGGATGCCGGTATCTTCCGCGTCGTCCGTCTTCAGGGCCGCGCCTTTGTGGTCCTGGTAGAGATGGACGATGACCGCCTCCTGCTGCGTGGTGAGCAGGCTGTACTCGCGGCGGGTGGAGTACGGCACCGTGGTGTTCGGCATGATCAGCGGCTCGTACACCGGCGTCAGGATGCCGCCCACCTCGCTGACTACTTGAATGCCCATGCCGAAGGGGGCCACGTCGGTGAGGATCAGGCCGCGCTCCGGGTCAAGCTGGCCCAGGGCAATCGCGGCCTGCACCGCGGCGCCAATGCACACGGCCAGGTCGGGGCTGACGTCGGCCTGCGGCATCTGCCCGAACATCTCCCCCACGAGCCGTCGCACGCAGGGCATGTAGGTGGTGCCGCCGACGAGCACGATGCGGTCGATGGCCTCGGGCCGCACCTTCTTGGCGTCCAGGGCTTGCTGGATGCAGGCGCGAGCCCGATCCAGCAGCGGCTGGCAGGCGGCCTCGAACTCAGCCCGTGTGATCTCGACCTCCAGGTCGATCGGCTGCCCCTCGTGGAACACGAAGCCGCGCAGATGGACCCGGTGCGAGTCCTTCGTGGTCAGCGCCAGCTTCACGGTCTCGGCGGCGCTCTTCAGCAGGCCGGCGGCCGTGGGGTCGATCGTCACGCCGGGGTGAGCAATGCGGAACTTCTGGGCGATCAGGTGCCGCAGGATCTCGTCGAAATCCTTGCCGCCGAGCTGCGTGTCGCCGAAGCTGGCCTTCACGTCCAGCACGCCGAAGACCATCTCCAGCACGGTGATGTCGAGCGTGCCGCCGCCGAAGTCGAAGACCACCACCTGCTCGTCGGCATCGACGTTCTCGACGCCAAAGGCCAGGGCCGCCGCCGTCGGCTCGTTGATCAACCGGGTGATGTTCAGTCCCGCGAGCTGGCCTGCATCGAAGGTGGCTCGCCGCGCGGCGTCGGGGAAGTTCGCGGGTACCGACAGCACGACGTCGCGCACCACCTCGCCCAGCGCGGCCTCGGCCTGCTGGCGGAGCTTGCGAAGGATGACGGCGGCGATCTCCTCCGGACGGTAGTCCTTTTCGCCCAGCCGGACCGTCTGGCCGCTCCCCATCAGGCGCTTGACTTCGCGTACG
>JBGQHD010000873.1:0-2852 GCA_041497795.1 Planctomycetia bacterium | reverse complement strand
CGACAGCTTTGTTGTCGGCCGCCGTGCGGGCTCCGGTGTCCTTGGCGAACTGCTGGGCCGCCGCGGCCACGGTGTCGCTGGCCATGATCTGGTCGGCGTTCACCAATCCGGCCGCGACAAAGCCTCGCGCCAGCGCCGTGGCCATCTTACCGGCGCCGATGAAGCCCAGGCGCTGTTTCAAAGCAGACATGTCATCCTTTTAGCGCGGTGCTTGGGCGGTGTCTAGTGGCCAAGGTGGAATTGCGGCACGTGGGGATGTGAGCCGCATGCACCACAGCGGTGGGTGGCTGGGGCTGTAGCGCAGCGAAAGCCCCAGCGGAGCTGCTAACGTACGTTCGATCGTATTGGATGCGAGGTCAGTTTTCGTAGATGCAAGTCGGACGAAGCCGCTATTTCAGTGCAATGTTGGTCGGCACTTCCGCTGGGGCTTCCGCTGCGCTCCAGCCCCAGCCACCCGTCACCCGTCCACCCGTCCGGGCGGGTGGCATGCCATCGGCGAGCCGTATCAGTGCAAGATGTGGTCTGCCTCGGCAGTGTAGGTCTTGCCGTCCATCTCGACGTGGAACTTGATCTTCGCCCCTTTGGCCTTGAGCGCCTTCAGCGCCGCTTCTTCGGTCGTGGAGTAGTGGGAGGCCTTGCCGTCCTTGGCTTCGGCCTTCAGCTTGAACTCATTTTTCTCGGGCCGGATCGTTTCGATCGTCGCTTCGTCGGCGGAGGACTGGACCTCGGTCTTCTCATCCTCTCCCAACAACACGGCGACCAGTTTCTTGTCCGTTCCGTCTTCAAACAGCTCCACGTGCACGTGCTTGCCCTCTTTGGCTTTTAGCTCGAACACCTGCCCGCCGTGGGGGCCTTTCTCATCAGCCTCGGGCGTGCCGGACTTCGCGCCGCTCTTTTGGTCCGTCTTGCTGTCTCCGCAGCCGGCGAGGGCCAACAGAGCGACCAGCGCGGGGCCGGCTAGAATGAGGAATCGTGGGCGTGGCATAGCGACCTCGGGGGGGGAAGTGTGCGAACAGGGACAGAGGAAACGGACTCGCCGGGAGGCAACGGAGGCTCTACGGCAACGTGCCGGCGGCGGTTCACGATCCCCTGAGGATAACGGCGCCGCGGCCGTGGGGAAACCGTCCGCCGCAGCTTCACGGCGGCATGAGCGAGATCGCCAAGTCCTCGCTCGGCCCGATCCGTGGAGCTCGGCGGGTCGCGTCACGTGGCCGCGTCTCTCCGAGGCGCGAATGCGAGTCTCGGAGAGACTCGCCCACGTGACGAGGGTCGCCCCAAACGCCCTTGACCCTTGAGTTTGCGGGCCATAGACTGCGTGTTTGTTTAGGATAGCAGCCCCGCTTTCTTTCGCACATCCCGGGCCATGTCGGGCATTTGTAAAGGGCCTCGAGCGTGAAACGCGCCCTCATCAGCGACATCCACGCCAACCTGGAAGCTCTCGAGGCGGTGCTGGCCGATATCCGCGGGCAGGGACTGTCCGAGGTTTATTGTCTGGGCGATATCGTCGGCTACGGCCCCAACCCCTGCGAGTGCATCGACCTGGTGATGCAGCACTGCGACGTCACGCTGCTGGGCAACCACGACGAGGGGGCGCTGTTCGACCCGCAATGCTTCAACTCGGTGGCCGAGCGGGCGATCTTCTGGACGCGCGACCAGCTCGAATCGTGCAACGGCAGCCCGGAATCGAGCGCCAAACGCTGGGACTTTCTCGGCGAACTGCCCCGCAATCACCAGGAGAAAGAGCAGGGGCGGCTCTACGTGCACGGCTCGCCCCGGCGGCCGCTGAGCGAGTACGTCTTCCCCGAGGACATCTACAACACCAAGAAGATCGAGAGCATCTTCTCCTACGTGCAGCGGTACTGCTTCCAAGGGCACACACACGTGCCGGGGGTCTTTCTGGATCGGCCCACGTTCTTCAGCCCCGACGACGTCAACCACGAGTACACGTTGGCCGACGACAAGGCGATGATCAACGTCGGCTCGGTCGGCCAGCCCCGCGACGGCGACCCGCGGGCCTGCTACGTCATTTTGGACGATCACGACGGCCAGGGACCGTTGACTGTGCGATTCCGCCGCGTGGAGTATCCGGTCGAGGTCACCATCAAGAAAATCTACAGCGTCGAGGACCTCGATAATTCTCTCGGCGACCGGCTGCGCGAGGGCAGGTAGAGCTGAGGGGAAGAAGCGTTGGCCGAGCCGCAAACACACAATGTCACCATCCGCCGCGTGGCGATGCTCTTCTCCGGCGGCCCGGCCCCCGCGGCCAACGCGGTGATCTCCACGGCCGCGGCGAGCTTCTTACGCAACGGCGTCGAGGTGATCGGCATCCTCGACGGCTACTCGCATCTCGTGAAGTTCGATCCGGCCAAGCCGTTGGAAGAGGGCCGCCATTACCGTCTGATCACGCAAGGCATGCTGCGCCGCACTCGCAATACGCAGGGGGTGCTGCTCCGCACGGCCCGGGCCAACCCGGGCGAGTTCATCTCGCACCCCGATCATCTCAAGGACGAGAAGTGCGTCGAGCCGATGCGGCGGACCTACGAGGGCCTGTGCTCGCTGGGCGTGGACGCGCTGGTCTCCATCGGCGGCGACGACACGCTCAAGACGGCCAACAAGTTCAAGCTCTATCAGCGGCATTGGCCGGGCGAGCGCCGCATCCCGGTCGTGCACCTGCCCAAGACGATCGACAACGACTACCACGGCATCGACTTCACCTTCGGCTACTTCACCGCCGTGCATGTGTTGGCCGAGGAGATCCGCAATCTGCTAGCCGACGGCGAGGCCAGCTCCAGCTACTATCTTTGCGAAACCATGGGCCGCAGCGCCGGCTGGCTGTCGTACGGGGCGGCCAT
>JBGQHD010000872.1:0-2856 GCA_041497795.1 Planctomycetia bacterium | reverse complement strand
CTTGAAATCGCAGGCCAGCACGAAGTTCTCGACCGGCTCCTTGTGCACCAGCATGTAATGCCCGCACTTGTGGGGGTTGATCGCGCCGTTCTCGACCGGCGTCTTGCTCTCCTTGCCGGCGCTGGTCATCCAGCCGTCCAGCGACTTGCCGTCGAAGAGCAGCACCCAGCCGTCGGCCTTTTCCTGGGGCGCGAGTTCGTTGTCAGCAGCGAGGGCGAAGGAGGCCAGGCTCAGGAGGGCCACGCATGAGAAGGCAGTTCGCATTTTGATGCCTCGATTGGAAGGATTTCAGGACGAGACGATGCCGACCACAGTAGCCCGACGCGCAAGCGTGGGAGACTTGCAACTGACTCCGCCTGTGGCGCATCTCCGCTGCTTGTGCGCTGGCTAGTGTCGTTCGATCGGAGGTTGCTTGTGCCAGTTATCGGTTTGGGCGATATTAGACGCGGATGCCGGGCATGGCCAGATGCGACGCCACGACTCCGGCCATTGCCTGCCCGCCTATCGTAGCACGCCGCGGGTGATCGCGATGCATCTTCTCGATCAATACGACCGGCGCCTGTCCTTTGAATCCAAAAGGCGGCTGCGCTCCGGCCGGTTAAGGGCGTTGAGACACATCTCGCGTCACGTCGGGCCGCAATGACCCACCAATATGACAATCCTTACGCAGCGCCGCCAAATCCGCCAGATAAGGACGGCGCCGAATGGGGGCCGTCGCCGCCTCACGTCTATCGCTGTCGTAAGTCCGTTCGCTGGGCGGCCTACGGGTTCCTAATGCTTGGTGCAGCCGTTGTCCTCTATTTGGGCGCGTCACTCGCCGTGAGCCAGTATCGCGCCGGCCTTTCAATCACGCCTGCCAGCGCCGTCGCCTGGGGGTTCTGGGCCATCATGCTGCTTGCAGTCCTCGTTGGCTGGTGGGCCTTGGATCGTGTGGCCAGTGTATCGGTCGTGCTTGAAGACGGCACACTCGTGTACCGCCATCGCGGCGGAGACAAGCGGTTGCGGATCGATGAGATCACGTCTGTCGAGCTAGTACAGGTCTTGGTTCCCTCGCTCCGCCTGCGTTCGGCGGGTGATACCGTTGCACTGACGGTAAGGCTGGAACGCATTTCGCGACTGGTGCTGTCGCTCAAGGCCGCGTTGGACGCTCGTGGCTCAAGCCAGAGCTACGACCACGATCAGCTTTTTCGTTTTTTCAGGTTCGCAGCGTACCAGGATGAAAGTCGGCAGTTGGTCGAGGCCAACATATTGAAATTGTTGTTCCTGATAGCGCTGAGCGGTTTGGTGGGGCGGCTTCTAGCGCTTGTCCAGGATGGGAGCGAGCATGCTGCAATTTGGGTTATCGTGTCAACTCACTGGCCGGTCGTCGTTTACGCCGTTACGGACCACATCATTTTCCTGCGCTTCAAGCGACGCGCGGACAAGAATACGTTCAGTTGTCCGCCCAGCGATCCTCTCTGGGTGCGCCGCATCTACCTCACGGCTCTTTGTGTGGGCGCGGTCCTCTACGCCGCCGCGGCAATTGTGGCGTTTTTGATCTGATATCGTGATCGCGCCGGCCAAGACCTCGTGCAGCCGCTTGTCGGGTCCAATCGCTTGAGCGATATTAGCCGAGGACGCCGGCGCACTTTTTGATTGCCGCGCGAGCGTCTCAGGCTAGCGACTGCCCGCCTCTCGTAGCTCGCCGTGGGTGACTGCAATGCATCCTCTCGATCAATACGTCGCTCAAAGCCGCCGGCACTTTCTCACGAGCGCCTCAAGCGGGCTCGGCGGCTTGGCTTTGGCGTCGATGCTGAACGACGACGGCCTTCTGCGCGCCGAGGAGGCCAAATGGACAAAAACGGGCGACCGCGCCACTGCGCCTGACGCCACGAACCCGCTGGCCGCCAAACCGCCGCACTTTGCCCCCAAGGCCAAGTCCTGCATCTTCATCTTCCTGGAAGGCGGGCCGAGCCAGATCGACCTCTTCGATCCCAAGCCGAAGCTGAACGAGCTGCACGGCCAGCCGCTGCCCGACTCGCTGACCAAGAACGTCCGCTTCGCCTTCATCAAGAAGGAAACGGCCCTGGTGATGGGCTCGCCGCGGAAGTTCGCCAAGCACGGCCAGTGCGGGATGGAGCTATCCGACTACGTGCCGCACCTGGCCACGTGCGCCGACGATATCTCGCTGGTCCGTTCGATGCACACCGACGCGTTCAACCACCACCCCGGCCAGCTCATGCTCTTCACCGGCGTGCCGCGCTTCGGCCGGCCGACGATGGGGTCGTGGCTGGCCTACGGGCTGGGCAGCGCGTCGCAAAACCTGCCCGGCTACGTCGTGCTCACCGCCGGCCGCGGGGCCAGCGGCGGGGCCTCGAACTGGTCGAGCGGCTTTCTGCCCTCGACGTACCAGGGCGTGCTCTTCCGCAATCAGGGCGACCCACTCCTGAACCTGGAGAACCCGCCCGGCCTGCCGCGGGAGCTTCAGCGGAAGAGCCTCGACGCGATGGCCCAGCTCAACCAGGAGCGCTTCGGCCACCTCGGCGACCCGGAGATCGCCAGCCGCACCGCCGCCTACGAGCTGGCGTTTCGCATGCAGGCCGCCGCGCCGGAGCTGATCGACCTCTCCGGCGAAACGAAAGAGACGCTCGAAGCCTACGGCGTCAACCGCCCGGAGCCGAAGGACGCAGCCGGCCGCGGCGGCGGGGCCGGCGTGATGGCCCGCTATGCGCTCAATTGCCTGCTGGCCCGGCGGCTGGTGGAGCGGGGCGTGCGGTTCGTGAGCCTGATCCACGCCTCGTGGGACCACCACAGCAACCTCGATAGCGAGCTGCGATACAACTGCCAGATGGCCGACCAGCCCGTGGCGGCGCTGCT
>JBGQHD010000871.1:0-2860 GCA_041497795.1 Planctomycetia bacterium | reverse complement strand
TGGCGGCCTCCGCCACGACCGAATAGGAGCTTGTGACGCAAACCGGAATCCCAACGGTCCCGAACTACCCTTGACCCTACCGCCTACATAGGAGCGAGAGGACTACTTTACCCCATCCACGCCGGCATTTGCCCTGCCGGCGGCAGGTGAATCACCCGCACGCTGGTGATGTTCGGGGCCCGGCCGATTTCTTCCAGGGCGGCCGGCGGTGGCTCGTTATCGACGTTCAAGACGCCGATGGCGTCGCCGCCGGGCGTATCGGTGGCTCGGCCGACGGCCATTTGGGCGATATTCACCTGGTGCTTGCCGCAGATGGTGCCGATCTGGCCGATGATGCCCGGCACGTCGCGGTGGCTGAAGATCATCATCAGGCCGTCGAGGTACGATTCCAGACGGTAATCGCCCAGCCGGACCAGGCGGATCATCGACTGGCCGAAGTTGGTGCCGGCGGCCCGGAACGTGCCTTGGTCGGTCACGACTTCGGCCGCGATGAGCGAGCGAAAGTCGCCCATCTCGCTGCGCGATTGCGCGGCCAGCTCGATGCCGCGCTCCCGCAGCAGCACCTCGGCATTGACGATGTTCACCCCGCCCTCCAGGGCGTTCTCCAGCAGGCCGGCCGCGAAGCTGGCGGTGATCAGCTTGGTATTCTTCTCGGCCACCTCGCCGCGATAAAGCAGGCGACACATCTTGGGCACGCCGCGGTGCCACTGCGACAGGAGCATGCCCAGCCGATAGGCGATGTCGAGGAACGTCCGCAGCCCGGCAAGCTGCGTGGCGTCGATGGGGCTGACATTCACCGCGTGGCGAATGGCCCCGCGCGCGAGGTAATCGACGATCAGCTCCACCGCCTCGACGGCAACCTGGGCCTGGGCCTCTTCGGTGCTGGCCCCCAGGTGCGGCGTGACCAGCACGTTCGGCAGGCCGAACAGTGGACTGTCCGTGCAAGGCTCTTTGACGAACACATCAAGCGCCACCCCGCCGATGCGGCCGCTCTTGAGCCCCTGGATCAGGGCCTCCTCGTTGTAGATGCCGCCGCGGGCACAGTTGATCAGCCGCACGCCGGGCCGTAGCAGCTCCAGCTCCGGCAGGCCGATCAAGTTCGTCGTCTCCTTCGTCAGCGGCGTGTGCACGGTGAGGTAATCGACCTGCGGCAGCAGCTCGCGGACGCTGGCCACCGGCTCGACGCCCAGCTTGCGGGCCTGCTCGGGCGACAAGTACGGGTCATAGCCCAGCACGCGCATCTCCAGCGCCCGGGCCCGCGCGGCGACCGCCTGGCCGATGCGGCCCAGGCCGATCACGCCCAGCGTTTTGCCGGCCAACTGCGTGCCCATGAACTTCTTGCGGTCCCACTTGCCCGAGACGAGGCTTTGATGGGCGCCGGCGATATTCCGCGACAGGGCCAGCATCAGCGTGATGGTGTGCTCGGCCGTGCTGAGCGTGTTGCCCGACGGCGTGTTCATCACCACGATGCCCTGGCGAGTGGCGGCGGCCAAGTCGATGTTATCGACGCCGACGCCGGCGCGGGCGATGGCCTTCAGCCGGCGGTTATCGCGGAGGGCGTCGGCCGTGATCTTCACGCCGCTGCGGCAGATGGCGGCGTCGGCGCCGGCCAGGGCCTCGCGCAGCGCGGCCCCTTCCAGGCCGGTGCGCTCTTCGTACTCCAGTCCGGGCGCGGCCTCGAGCAGCTTCAGCCCCTCGGGCGACAACGGATCCAAAACGAGCACGCGTGGCATGGCGGACCATCCGTAGTGGAAAAACCTTACCCCATGTCGGCCGGGTGGCACGCTCTGAGCACGGATGCGAAGGGCGTGGGTCTCGCGACTCCACGCCCATCACATCCATGTTCTGGGCGTGCCACCCAGCGATTAGCCCATGCCCAGCATGTCGAGCAGGCTGCGGGTGACGGTCTGCGAGTCGTTCACCCATTGGTAGCCCATCGCGATGAACATGGCCACCGCCACGATCACCATGCCCAGCCCGTAGCTGTTGGGCACCACCCGCGACTCGGCCACCTGCCGGCGGAGGGCGATCTCCAACTGACGCCAGAACGCCGGGGCGGGCACCTCGCCGACGCCCACCACCGACACGTTGCACAGCACCGAGAACGGCTCCAGCGCCAACTGGGCCTGCCAGGTGGGTAGCAGCAGCGTCCGCCCCACCCATTGGGCCTGGGGATCGAGCTGCCGGGCTGCCCGCTCGAGCACCGGGGCCAGCTCCTCCTCGCTGACGTTATAGACCACCAGCCGCGGCCGCACGTACATCGTCAGCAGCACCCAGCCCGAGGCATAAAGCCCCAAGACCAGCGCCCAATATGATGGCCCCAGCGCGATGACCACGGAGCTGGAGGTCAAGAGCTCGATCGGGCCGATCAGGGCAAAGCCGCTCAGGCCGACCCCCAGCGCCAACAAGTCGCGCGTGCCCGTCGTCACGAAGTGGCGGCGCGAGAGGTTCACCAGGCCAATGACGATCAGATAGACCGCCAACGGGCCCAGCGCGATGCAAAGACGGGCCGGATCGATCAAGATCAACTCCTATGTAAGGCGGACACTCTTGTCCGCTTAAGGCGCCGGCGGTCCGCAGGCGAGGATTCGCGCGGGCTGTCCCCCCGCGTCCTTCCTTGAATTCTAGCCGGCCGGCTCGAGGAATTGAAGATTAGGCGCTTCCGAGCAGTTCGGTAGCCCGGCTTCTCCTCCGGGCTTCTTTCACGTCAGAAGGTTCCGCCCGAAGTCTGGCGACTTCGGCTACCGGAAAACGCGTGTGATCCCGCCGCGCGGCCTATCGCTGCACCGGCTCGCTGGCGAGCAGCCGCTGGGCCAGGGCTTCGGGCGGAGCATTGGCGGGCGTGTTGGCCAGCGTGTAG
>JBGQHD010000870.1:0-2863 GCA_041497795.1 Planctomycetia bacterium | reverse complement strand
GACGATCGATTCACTGCATTCTTCGCCCAACGGCCAGGCTGCTCCCACCGCCGCCGCTCCACCCTCCAACGCCGCCAACGCTGTAACAGCACCGCCGCGTAAAACCAAAACGTGTCATGGACCCAGATGCCTCGACAGAAGTCCGGCAGGTCGTCCGGTTTGCGGCTGGAGACGAAGTGCCGGTCCACCACCACCGGGGCATCCTCCCAGATCGCCCCGGCGTTCACCAAATCGTCCTTGATGCCCGGCGAAGCGGTCACCCGGACGCCCCGATACACGCCGGCCGAGATCGGAATCCAACCGCCGTGGCAGATCGCCGCCACCAGTTTCCCGGTGCCGGCGAAGTCGCGTACGAGCTGCAGCACCTGCGGATCTCGCCGCAATTTGTCCGGCATGAACCCGCCGGGCACCACCAAGCCGTCAAAATCCGCGGCCCGCATCTGGGCGATGGCAGCATCCGAAACGCAGGGGTAGCCGTTCTTGCCGGCGTACTCGTGCCCGGCCTCTTGCCCGGCGACGACCACCTTGGCCCCGGCCTCGATCAGCCGCAGCTTGGGATACCACAGCTCGAGGTCTTCGTAGATGTCGCCGACGAACGTCAAGATGCGGCGGCCGGCAAGAGGCTGGACGGACGACATGCAAGCTCTCGCGCTGGATAAAAGGGTTATCGTCGGATTTGACTACGGTGCCGGCCGGGCATCGCTGTCGGTCATGCGAAATACTGCTCGAACTTGCCCCGATGTCGCGTCCTTGAGTTCGTGGATCGACAGAGTTCCTTCGAAGGCGACGGGTTTCACGGTGAAGTTCACGGATGTGTCCGCCTTCATCTCGACCACGAGCACCTCGTACAGAGGTGAGCCTGGGCCGAAACTTCACTGCATATTGTCACGCTGCAACACAAATCGCCGGATTCCGAACTGCTGGAAGGTGGGCATGATGAAGCCGCGAATCCGCACCGGGCTGCCGTCCAGGCAGACAATCCGTTGCGTCAGGTGATCGCGGCTGAATGGCCGTCCTTTCGGCTCGTCAAAGCGAAGGTCGTCGGCAAACGAGATTTCCAGCGGCTCGGCAGTGACTTTGAGCCCAGGCCGCTCGGCGGTCAACTGGGCAACTCGCTCGGCGGTGACCGTCGTCCCACGCAGCGTCAACTCGCGCAGACGCCCGAGCTGGCCCATGGCCGTCAAGTGCTCGTCGGTGAACCTCGCGCCGGTAAGCGTTGCCTTCTTGAGCCACGTCAACCGGGGCAGGTGCGCTAGGCATGCCGCGGTGGCCTCCGGCTGCTACAAATCCACGGCTGTAATCCGCTGGAGCACGTCGGGCCCAAACCAGGTCCGCAAGAAGTCAGGCCCAACCGGGACGGTCTCAAAAGAGCCGCCGGCTTCCGCGATGGCCTTGGCCGCTGCCCGATCGACGAGCCACGGCTGGACATAGTGATACGCGACGGCGAGGAAGATGCACGTCGCCGTCATCACGGCCATCAAGGTCCGTAAGCTGTATTGCAGGCGGAGGCGATATCGCCTGGGCGCCGCGCTGGTTTGCGATCGGTCTTCCGCCATGGCTCGGCTATCTCGTAGTCAGCATCCGACGGCGCAGCGCACCCGCCGCGCCCTCGCTCAAGCTATCGAGCAGCCGGCGGATAGGCAACAACGGCTCATCACGGCGCGCGCCGACTAACGAACGCCATCGGTTTCGCCAGGCGAATCTACGTCGATGCTTTGTCATGCGACGAGGCGCATTTCGCCTGTCTTGCGCCGTTGCGCCTTGAGCATGGCAGGCCGCAGAACGGCACCTACAAACCGGCATTTGTCTCGCTGCCTGGTCGGCAGAATGACATAAGATCATTCGGGGAGAGCGTTTGCGAAATAACGCCTCGTCATGCTTACCCCCCAACCAAGTGACACATACGGAACACGCCGGCCACAGATGCGGAGGGAATCGACCACAGGTAGTCGTGAGCGGCGCAACGCAAGGGTCTGGAAAAGCCGCATCCAGATGCCTTCCACCACCCGCGCGTCATTTCTCCTTCGCGATTCGCGGTTCCTCGCTCGCCGCCTTCCGCCACGTCGGCTCGGCCACGAAGCACATCAGCGAGCGGCCGAGCATCTCGATTTTGAGCCGCGGTAGCTTGGGGCCGTCCAGCTTGGGGTAGATGTCGCGCGGCAGCGGCGAGGCGGTGTCGATGAAGGTCCGCCAGTTGAGCGACCGCAGCTCTTCGGGGATGACGAACTCCCGCGGCTCGGCCTCGCCGTGCAGCATGATCAGCACGTGCCGGCTGGCGGTGGCCTTTTTCTTGGCGGCTTTGTCCTTGGGCGGCGGCACCGCCCCGAAGAGGCAGATCAGGCTCAGGCCGCCGAAATTCCAATCGACGCCGTTGCCGTCCGGCCCGTACCAGGCCACGTCGGGCAGCCCGTGCTCGATCTCGCGGCGGCCTTGTAGGAACGTCGCTCGCCGCACGGCCGGCTCGGCGCGGCGGAATTCGATCAGGGCCTGGCAGAAGCGGACCAGATCGGCGTGCTTTTCCACGAGCGACCAGTCGAACCAACTGATCTCGTTGTCCTGGCAATAGGCGTTGTTGTTGCCCCGCTGAGTGCGGCCGCACTCGTCGCCGGCCAGCAGCATCGGCACGCCCTGGCTGAGGAGCAGCGTCGAGAGCAGGTTGCGGATTTGCCGTTGCCGCACGCCGGTGATGTAGGGATCGTCGGTCGGGCCTTCGATGCCGTGGCTCGAGGAGTGTTTGTTGTTGTCGCCGACGAGTTTTTCAACGCCGTTGGCCTCGTTGTGCTTGCGGTTGTGGCGCACCAGGTGGTTGTTCGTGAGGCCGTCGTGCGACGGGAGGAAGTGGATGCTGTGGACCGGGTTGCGG
>JBGQHD010000869.1:0-2869 GCA_041497795.1 Planctomycetia bacterium | reverse complement strand
CTGCACTCCTTCGGTGGCAGACCAACGCAGCGGCAGGCTCTTTTCCCCGCTCACGGCGTTGCGGTTCGGCCCCCGCCAGCCGGGCCAATTTTCCGCGGATGTCCTGTTTTGGACAGTGGCCAAGAGCGCGGCGGCTGCGAATAATGGAAATAGTCGGCGGCGAAGGCGAGTTGATCGCATCTCGGTCTCACTTCCCAACGATTCTAGCGAGCTTATTGGCGAGCCAATCTGGCGAGCGGGGGGCGTCAGCCCCTGATAACTCGGCGTCTACTCTGGTCTCGGCGTCATCAGGGGGCTGACGCCCCCCGCTCGCCATGCGTAACCGCCGTTGACACATCCTTCGGGCTTCCAAGATAACAACCGTAATGGACGAAGGGCAGCCTGGCGGCGGGAACCGCGGGCCGTTCCACCTGGCACCTCTGGAGCACGCGCATGTTCGATTCGAGCATCTTGGGCATCATCACCGGCATGGTCTTCTTCTATTTGATGCTGGGGCTGATCTGTTCGGTCTTCAGCGGGGCCGTCGCCGGCATGCTCGCGTGGCGCTCCGGGACGACGTACAAGGGCCTCAAGGATTTCTTCTTCGATCCGGAAGGCGATACGCTCATCAACAAGGTGTATCAGCACCCGCTGATCGAGGGCCTCAGCCGGCCCAAGTGGTGGGACAGCCTGGCCAAGATGGGCGCCCAAGGAGCCGGCAAGCCCAATGAAATCCCGATGGTCAATTTCCTCAAGGCCCTGCGCGACACGGTGCAGCATGGACCGCCGCTGAATGAGAAGACGTCCAAGGTCGTCGATGCCGTGCTCAACAGCGACAAGGAACAGACCGAAAAGCTCTGGGAGGGCGCTGAAGACAACCTCACCGACCGCTATCGCACGAAGATGCAATGGCTGATCGTGGCCCTGGCGCTGGTCATCACGGCGGTGGCCAACGCCGACACGCTGATGCTGTTCAACGCGTTGCGGAGCGACAAGGCGGTGCAGGCCGGCGTGGCCAGCGCCATGTCGAAGGTCGATCCGAATGACATCCCCGCTTCGGTGGAGAAGCTGAACGAAGACCTGCGCGTGCTCGACGTCTTCGGCTGGTCCACCAACCCCAAAGACCGTCGCGCCTTGCCGGACTCGGTGGCTGCGTGGTTCGTCAAGGTGGTTGGCCTGCTGATCACCACCGTCGTGGTTGCCCGCACCGCGCCCTACGCCTTCGACTTCTTCCGCTACGCCGTGCAGTTCATGGGCAACAAGGCGAAGCTGACGCAGCCGCAGTAGAGCTTCTCCGGGAAACAAAAAGAATGGCCGCACCGAACCAGTACCGATTCTTGGAGCCGCGTCCCGGCTCGAACTACCGGCAGCTTTGGGTGAAGGGGCGGCACATGCGCGCCGAGGTGCTCTATCGCTGCACCGTCGGTCCGGAGCCCCGTACGCCGCAAGAAGTGGCGGACGACTACGAGCTTCCCATCGAAGTCGTGCTTGAGGCGACTACGTATGCGAAGGAGCAGGAATCGCTGTTGACTGAGGAGCGGCAGCGCGAGGAAGGACGCATGGCGATACTGCCGTAACGCCTGCATCAGAATTACGGGCGCGTCTCAGTCGGCTTCAAGCCGACTCCCCGTCTGCCACCCGTTTTCAACGGGTGGACAGCAGCGCCCGCAGCGTGTACTTCAGCCGGCTTTAGCCGGGCTTCTCGGCATGTTTTTAGACAAGATGCGTTGCGGGGGTTGAAACCAGGTCGAGAAGCCCGGCTAGAAGCCGGCTCTAGGCAATACTGGATCGGCCTTCCGCCCCACCAGCTCGAAGCTGGTGGCAGACGGGGAGTCGGCTGAAGCCGAATGGCACTTGGTTAAGCGTAACTCCCTTGATTTCAATGCTTAAGCAACGCTAGCAGGCGACGGCCCGAATTCGCGTGAAACCATGCAGAACGCGCAGTTCTTTGCCGGCTTTCCCCATCCGCTCGCGCTGTGCGTGCGTGGCAACAACCGAGATCCTCAGCTAGCACACTTAACCTGCATTTTGGTCGTAGTTTAGGCTTAACCAAGTGCCATTCGGCTGAAGCCGGCTGATCAAGCTCGAAACTCCCGCGAAGAGGTACAATCGCGTTATGATGGAGTCGTCCCCGAACGAGTCCGTCCCTACCCGCGAGGACGCCATGCCCACCAATCCCCTCCGCCACATCCCCTCGGTCACCGAGCTGCTGGAAACCCCGCGGCTCAAGGGCTTGGTCGATCGCGTCAGCCACAACGTGGTGGTCTCCAGCGTCCGCACGTACTTGGATAAGCTGCGCGCGGACCTGCGGGCCGCGGCGGCCGAGATTCATCTGCCGTCGCCCAGCGAGCTGGCCGAGCGGATTGCCCGACGGATTTTGCAGGAGGAGCGGCCGAGCCTTCGCCCGGTGATCAATGCCACGGGCATTCTGCTGCACACCGGCTTGGGCCGCGCGCCGCTGGCCGAGGCGGCGATCGAGGAGATGGTGGCCATTGGCCGCGACTACGCCAGCGTGGAGCTGGACCTGGAGACCGGCCAGCGCTCGCAGCGCGTGCTGGCCGTCGAGGGGCTGCTGCGGCAGCTCACCGGGGCCGAGGCCGCCTGCGTGGTCAACAACAACGCCGGGGCCACGATGCTCACGCTGGCGGCTTTGGCCGCGGGCAAAGAGGTCATCACCTCGCGCGGCCAGCTCATCGAGATCGGCGGTAGCTTCCGCCTGCCCGACGTGATGGCCACCAGCGGCGCCACGCTCCGCGAAGTCGGCACCACGAACAAGACGCACCTCAAGGACTACGAACAGGCGATCGGCGACCGCACGGCCGCCCTGCTGCACGTGCACACGAGCAACTTCCGCGTCGTCGGCTTTACCGAGGACGTGCCGCTGGCTGAT
>JBGQHD010000868.1:0-2869 GCA_041497795.1 Planctomycetia bacterium | reverse complement strand
GCGAGGCCAACGAGCAGCGCCGCACCGCCTACTTGGAGCACATGCGCGGGCTGGCCGCCGTGGGCAGCGGCATCAGCGGGCTGGAGTCGCAGGCCGCCGCCGACGCCGAAATGCAGCACCGGCTGCGGCAACGGCTGACCGAGACCGACGACGCCGTGCGCCGGCTGGGCGAAGAGCTATCGACGCTACGCGGCCAACAGCAAGAGGTGGCCACGCAGGTGCAGGCCTACCGCCAGGAAATCGCGGGGGTGCAGAAGCGGCTCGTCGAACAGCGCGGCGACTTAACCGCCTGCATCAACCAGATCAGCACCCTCCGCCAACGCCACAGCGGCGCGCGGGAGCGGGCCGCGGTGCTGGAGGAGCTGGAGCAGCGGCAAGAAGGCCTCAGCACCGGCGCCAAAGACATCCTCCAACAGGCCCAGCTCGAGCCGCGCGGCCCCTGGCGGCACGTGCTGGGCGTGGTGGCCGATCTGTTCCACGTCAACATCCAGACCGCGGCACTGCTCGAGCTGGCACTCGGCGACGCGGTCGGGCACGTGGTTGTTCGCCGCGACGACGAGATCTTGGGCCACCTCGTGGCGAACTCCCATGACTTGGCCGGCCGAGTGACCTTTGTGCCGCTCGATGCCCAGGAGCCGCCGCCGGAGCTGCCGGAGCTGGACGACCGGCCGGGCGTCGTCGGGCGGGCCGACCGATTCGTGGAGACCGCGCCCGAGTTCCGCACCTTGGCGGCGCGGCTGCTGGGACGCACCTGGGTCGTCGATACGCTGCCGCGGGCGGTCGAGCTGGCGCGGCAGACGGCCGACGCATTGCCGGAAGCGTCGCTGCGATTCGTCACGCTGGCCGGCGAAATGGTATTACCCGACGGCACGCTGACGCTGGGGCCTCGGCAACCCTCCGGCGGCTTGATCTCGCGCCGCAGCGAGCTGCGAGCGCTGGCTGAGGAAATCGCCGAGTTGGACCGCAAGATCGAAGCCGGCGAGCAAACGCAAACGCGCATCGAGCGGCAGATCGCCGCCGACGAAACGTGTTTGCAGCAGCTCGTGGCCGATCACCGTCAGGCGAGCGACGCCCTGGGCGAGCACCGGCACCGCGAGCAGTCCAATCAACAGCAATGGGAGCGCTTGCAAGCCGAACGCGAGACGTGGGCCGAGGAGTTGGCCGCCGCCCAGCAGCGGCAAGCCCAGCGCGACAACGAGCTGACGACGGCCCGCGAGAACCGTGCCGCGGGCGAGAAGCACCTGGCGGAGATGGAACGGGGAATGGCCGCGGCGGCCCGCGAGATTATCGGCCTGGAACAGCGCCGGCAGGACAAATCGTCCGCCGTCACGTCGGCCAAGATCGGCCTGGCCAAGAGCGGCGAGCGCCTGGAAAACCTGCGCGAGCGGCTGCGGCAGTGCGAGAAGGACCAGCACGAACGCCGGAGAGCCATCGACGAGCACCGGCAGCGGCTGGCTCACTGCGTAGAGCGGCTCACTCAGTCGAATCGCAACATTCTTGCGGCCGAGAGCCAGGCCGCGGAGCTTTACCTGGACAAGGAGTCGCTGGCCGCCGAGGCGGCGGCGCTGGCGGCGGCGCGCGAATCGCATCGCATCGGCCGGCAAGAGGTCGCTGGCGCGGCAGCGAAGTCGCGCGGCCGGCTTCGCCAGGTGACCGAACGGATTCAGTCCCAGGAGCTGGCCGCCAACGAGGTGCGCTTGCAGCTTGCCGGCCTGGCCGACCGCGTGCGCGACGATTACGGCATCGAGCTGGCCGCGCTGGAGCACGGGTCGCCGCCGCCGGAGGCCCCCGCCGAGGTGCTGCATCGCGAGCAGGTCGAAGGCGAGATCGCCGAGCTGCGCCGCAAGATCGCCGGCATCGGCAACGTCAATCTCGAAGCCCTGGAAGAACTCGACGAGCTGGAGGCGCGCTTCGGCCATCTCTCGGCGCAGTACGTCGATCTGTGCGCGGCCAAGACCCGCCTGGCCGAGATCATCGGTCGCATCAACGCCGACAGCCGGCGGCTGTTCGCCGAGACGCTGGAGACGATCCGCGGCCATTTCATTGGCCTGTTCCGCAAGCTGTTCGGCGGCGGCCAGGCGGACATCGCCCTGGAGGAGGGGGTGGACCTGCTCGAGGCAGGCATCGAGATCAACGCCCAGCCCCCCGGCAAGGAGCTGCGCAACATCAGCCTGCTCAGCGGCGGCGAAAAGACGCTCACCTGCGTGGCCATGCTGCTGGCCATCTTCCGCAGCAAGCCGGCGCCGTTCTGCGTGCTGGATGAAGTGGATGCCGCGCTGGATGAGGCCAACATCGGCCGCTTCGTCAACGTGCTCAAGGAGTTTCTCTCCTGGACGCAGTTCATCGTCGTCACGCACTCCAAAAAGACGATGACCTGCGCGAACATGCTGTACGGCGTGACCATGCAGGAGTCGGGCGTCTCGAAGCGCGTCGCCGTGCGGTTCGAGGAGGTGGGCGACGACGGCCAAATCCAGGTCCGCGGCGAGGGGGCGGCAGCCGTCCAGACTGAAGGAGAGGCGGCGTAGTCCCGGCGCGGCATAGGCGCAACCGAAGAGACCTCAGCGCGGCGGAGCCGCAACCGAAGCGACCACGGATAACGCGGATGACACGGATTGCTCGGTTGTCGCTCGGGCGTGCAATCTCTAGACGCTCCCGGCCGATCGTGAACCTTCTGGCCGGTTGCAGAGACCAATAGGCGGCGGGACTATAACCGTGGCGGTTCATGCGTCACGGCTCGCTTTAAGTTATGGTTCATTACGAGTTTATGTAATCTTGCCGCGCCTTGGGGTCCTTCCCGAGTGCCTCTCGCTCCCTTCAACTCTGCTCTTCTGCGGTTATCTCCTTACCCCTGGGAACTTTCCGCCATGTG
>JBGQHD010000867.1:0-2876 GCA_041497795.1 Planctomycetia bacterium | reverse complement strand
GTTGGACAGGTTCAGGCTTCTCACTTGCGGCCGCACGGGAATACGCAGCCGCCGCCCGGGATACGCGCCGAGAATCTGCTCGGGCAGGCCGGCGGATTCGTTGCCGAAGACCAGCACGTCGGCTGGCTCGTACCGCACCTCCGTGTAAGGCCGGCCGGCGGTCTTCGTGAAGAGCCACGGCTCGCGGGCGGGCAAGCGCTCGAGCAGCGTGGCCCAGTCGTCCACCACTTCCCACAACAAGTGCCGCCAATAGTCCAAGCCGGCGCGGCGGAGGTAATAATCGTCGGTGCGAAAGCCCAGCGGTCCCACGAGCCACAGCTTCGCTCCCACCGCCACGCAGGTGCGTCCCACGCTGCCCGTGTTGTGCGGGATTTCCGGCTGGTAGAGGACAATGTGCAGGCAGGGCTCGTACACGGTGCACTACGATGTTGACACGATGACAAGGTGATAAGGTGACGGGTTGACGCGACGGTTTCGCGCGGGCGACGTCCAACGTCCAACGTCCAACGTCCAACGACAGTGCCGTTCGATGTTGGACGTTTCCAGTAAAGCAGCCAATGGGAGGCAGGGCAAGGAGCCGAATCAGCCGAATCAAATCCGAAATCCGAAGCACGAAATCCGAAACAAATCCTAAGCACGAATGCTCCAAACAATGCTCGACCACTGTTTCATCATTTGAGCTTTGGTGCTTGTTTCGGATTTCGTGCCTCGGATTTTCTGCTTTGTGAAGGTGCTTCCCGCAGGAATTGCCCGCCGCCCAGCAACTCGCCTTGGCTCGATTTGCCGCTTCGGCATAGAATGGCGGCCCGTTCACGGGTGGCGGCGGTCGCCGAGTCTTGGCGGCCGCGGCCCCAACAATCTCGCACCTTGCAGGCAAGGAGGCCACGCATGGACACGTTGCTGGTGATCGGAGCGGAAAGCACCGTCGGGGCGAACGTCGCGTGCACTCTCGCCGACGCCTTTCAGGTGGTCGGCCTGTCCCGATCGGCGGAAGTCGAGCTGGGCGGCTGTCGGACTATCGCCTGCGAGTTCACCGAGGCGGAGCTGGCCCATTGGGTCGAGGAGGTCGCCCCCGCCTGGGTCGTCTTCAGCGGTGCACTGGCGCGCAGCAGTTGGGACGAAGCCGACGTGCCGGGCCAATGGCTGGCCGCCGAGCCGCGGCTTGCTTCGGCGGCTGCCGCCGCGGCCCAGCGGGTCGGCGCTCGACTGACGCTGATCTCGACCGACGCGGTCTTCGCCGGGCCGCAGATGTTCCACGCCGAGCACTCGACGACCTCCGTTAGCAGTCCGCTATCCGAGGCCGCCCTGGCTGCGGAACAGGCCGTCGTCCAGGGCATCGGCGACTCTCAGGGGCTGGTGGTCCGCACGCACGCCTACGGCTGGAGCCCGACAACGCACGAGATCGGTTTCGCCGAGCACTTCTGGCAATCGTTGCAGGCCGGCTTGCCCGTGGCGGCCGACGCGCATCGTCACGCCACGCCGATCTTGGCGACGGACTTGGCGGGGCTGCTGCATGCGGCCTATCGCGCGGGCCTGCACGGAGTGCTGCACATCGCCGGGGCCGAGCGCACCAATCCGCGGCGGTTTGCCCATGAGCTGGCGGCGACGCTCGGCCTGCCGCGTGGACCACAGCTCGCGGCGGCCGAGATGGCCTGGCAGCGCGCGAAGGAGACGTCGCTGATCTCCCGCCGGGCGCAGCAGGCCCTCCAGCAGCCGCTGCCGATGCTCCGCGAGGGCCTGCGGCGGTTCGTGGCCCAGCTCGACAACGGCTACCGCGACCGCGTTCGCGAAGAGAAAGAGACGCTGGTGCCAGCCAGAGCGGCATAAGCGCGAGGTCATCACCGGGCGCTCACGCATCGTGCTCGTAATCGTACTCGTGCTCGTGCTCGAAGGGATGCCGGCTTCGAGTACGATTACGAGCACGAGCACGAGCACGAGCACGAGGATTGGTAGGCCGCCACTCCGCCGAGTCAGGGCGGCCCTTGTACCCCACCTTTCGGGGGCGTACGCTGCTCGTTTTCGCGACCAGTCGTTAGTCCCCTAATCCTCTCGGTGGCCCCGCATGCCCGCCAAGTCTGCTCCGGTGCGGATTGCCATCATCGGCGCCGGCGCGGTGAGCGATTATCACCACGTGCCCGGCATTCGGCTCGACCCGCGCGCTCAACTGGCAGCGGTGTGCGACACGGAGCCGGCGCTGCTCGACAAGCGCCGCAAAGAGTGGGGCGTGGACTTCGTCAGCACCGACCCGCTGGCGGTGTGCGCCGACTCGCGCGTGGATGCGGTCATCATCGCCACGCCGAACTTCACGCACTGTCCCATCGCCGTGGCCGCGGCCCAGCACGGCAAGCACGTGATGTGCGAGAAGCCGCTGGGCATCTCGGCGGCCCAGGCCGAGCAGATGTGCCGCGCGGCCGAGGCCGCCGGCGTCGTCCACATGACGGCCTTTACGTACCGCTTCGCCCCCTCGATGAAGTATCTCCGGCACTTGCTCAAGACCGGTGCCCTGGGCGAGCCGCGGCACTTCCGTTCGCAGCGGTTTCTCGATTGGCCGGAAACAAGCTGGGGCTGGCGTCAGTATAAAGACAAGGCCGGGGCGGGCGACTTGTACGACATGACGATCCACCGCATCGACTTCGCGCTGGACCTGCTGGGGCCGCTGCGGAGAGTGTGCGGTCACGTGGCCCGCTTTGTCCCGCGCGATCGCACGCCCGATGGCCGCGCTTGCCCGCCGTCGCAAGTCGATGATTGGTCCTCCCTCATCGGCGAGTTCGAAAGCGGCGCGACGGGCGTCTGGGAGGGGACGACGTTGGCCAAGGGGTACGGCCTCTCCGGCTTCGGCCACGAATGGGCCGAGATCAACGGTGCCGAGGCCTCGG
>JBGQHD010000866.1:0-2879 GCA_041497795.1 Planctomycetia bacterium | reverse complement strand
GTTTTGCTTGGAGAACGAGCCGTCGGCCGCCTGGGCGGACTCGAGGTAGCCGACCGCCCGATCAACGGTGGCTTGGTAGGCTTTGGGATCGGGACCGAGGGTCTCCTGACCGCGGGCAGTTTGCACTCCAAGCGCGGCCAGCAGAGCCGCGGCGTACCAAGTCATCGTGCACCAAGTCGTCAACGGCCGGAGCATCGGATCCTCGTTTCTGAAGGAGGGCCAAGCGGGTTCTCGTCTTCCGGCGGGCAGTTCTCGTGCCGCGCGCAGCAACCCCGCTCAAGCAGCATAAGTTCTATCTGCGGGCACACCTATAGCATACGTGCGCCGGCAGTTGCGCGGCCCGCTGTGGCGGAGATTTCGACAGCCGTGTCGGTCGATTCGACACAGCAGCTCGTAGCCGAACTCGCCAGAGTTCGGGGCTTTCCCAAAGTCTGGCAACTTCAGCTACGTGAACAGGCTGCCGAAGTCTGGCGACTTCGGCTACTACAAGCGCCGCGCGTGGCGGCGCCTCCCGGTGCCGCTCGGCTCGCGGCACCTACTGGCGCGTTTCGCCGAGCTTGTATTGGTCGGCCTTTTTGCGGAGCGTCGTGCGGTGCAGGCCGAGGCTCTGGGCGGCCGGGGCGAACGAGCCTTTGTGGGCCTCCAGCGCGGCATCGAGCAACGGCGGCTCGACCAGCGCCAGGAACTGCTCGTACAGGGCTGCGGGCGGCGGTTGCTCGCGCAGCCGGGCTTCGGCCCAGCCCTTGAGCAGGTCTACCATCTCCCGCTCGCGCGAGGCGTCCGACGAATCGCCCGGTAGCAGCGACCGGACGGCCGGCGCGGGCAAGTGCTCCGGCAGGATCGGGCCGCCGCGGGCCAGGATCGCCGCGTGCTCGATCGCGTGCCGCAGCTCACGGACGTTGCCGTACCAGGGGCGGCGGCGCAGCTCCACCAGCACCGCAGGCGGCAGGCTGGCGCGGGCCTGCACCTGCTCCAGGAAGTGCTGGCTCAATAGCTCGACGTCGTCCTCCCGCTCGCGCAGCGGCGGCATGTCGATCTGGAACCCGCGGAGGCGAAAGTACAGGTCGTGGCGAAACGCGCCGGCCCGGACCCGTTCCTCCAGGTCCTGGTGCGTGGCCGAGATCACGCGAAAGTCGGTCCGCACGGTCTTGTTCGAGCCGACGGGCGAGACTTCTCCCTGATCGAGCACGCGCAGCAGCTTGATTTGCAGCGCCAGCGGAATGTCGGCCACTTCATCGAGGAACAGCGTGCCCGTGTCGGCCTGCACCAGCACGCCGGTGCGGTCGGCGTGGGCGTCGGTGAACGCGCCGCGGACGTGGCCGAAGAGCTCGCTTTCGGCCAACGTGGGGCTCAAGGCAGCCACGTTCACCGCCACGAACGACCCGCCATTCCCACCGGCATTGCCGCGACGGCTGAAGCGGTGCACGGCCCTGGCCGCCAGCTCTTTGCCCGTGCCGCTTTCGCCGTAGAGCAGCACCGAGGCGTCCGACGCCGCGGCCAGCGCCACGCGCTTGAACACCTCCTGCATGCCGGGCGATTTGCCGACCAGCCCTTGCAGCGGCCCGGCCGCCGCCGGCTTGGCGGGGTCTTGGCTCAGGCTGTCGATCGCGCGGGCCAGCACGCGCTCCATTTGTTCCAGGCTGAACGGCTTGCAGAGATACTCGAAGGCCCCCCGCCGCACGGCCTCGACGGCCGTTTGCAGGTCGCCGTAGGCCGTGATGACGATCACCGGCGCTTGGCCGATCCGCTCCCGTAGCCGGCCCATCGCCGTGAGGCCGTCCATGCCGGGCAACCGCACGTCGAGCACGACGACGTCGGGCCGGTCGCGCTCGGCCAGCTCCAGGGCCTGCTCGGCCGACGAGGCCGTGGCCACGGCGTGGCCGATGCTCTCGCCCAGCCGGCGCAGCCCCCAACAGATCGACTGTTCGTCGTCAATGACCAGCAACTTCGACACGCGCAGCCTCCTCGATCATCAAAGGGAGTCGCACTTGAAAGCACGTTCGTTCGCCGCGCCGCTGCCAGGCGATATGGCCGGCGTGCCGCTCGACGATTTCGCGGGCCACGGCCAGACCGAGGCCCGTGCCGTCGGCCTTGTCGGTCACCAGCGGCTCGAAGAGAGAGTCGCGGACGCCGGGCGCCGGGCCGGGGCCGTTGTCGGAGACTTCGACGACTACTGCGCCGGGTTCGATTGTGGTTGCCACTGCCACGGCTGGCGGGTTGGCTGGTGCCGCCCGGCAGGCGGCACCTACTGCGCGGCCGTAGCCGACGGCCGCCTCCAAGGCGTTGACCAGCAGATTGACGAAGACTTGCTCCAGCTCGGTGGCGTCGCCCTGAAGCCAAAGCGGCCGCGCGGGATCGGCCCAATCGAGCTGCACCCCATGATGCTTAGCGGCCGGCCGCACGAGGGCCACGGCGCTCTTGATCAGCTCCGCCAGGTCGAGCCGAGCGTAGGGCCGCGGCTGACCGGAGCGGAGCGACAGGAATCGTTCCAGGTACCTTTCCATGAGCGTGAGCTGCCGCGCGGCCACGTCGAGGTTCTCGCAATCGTCGGGCTGGGGGCACTCGCGGCGGTGCAACTCCAGCGCCATGCGGCAGCCGGTGGCCGAGTTCCGCAGTTGATGGGCCAGCCCGCCGCCGAGCTGGCCGAGCGTGCGGAGCTTCTCGTTGCGGCGGACCTGGTCTTCGTACTTGGCCAGCATTTCGGCCATTTGATTCACCGAGCAGGCCAGGTCGCGCAGCTCGTCGTTGCGGGAGGGGAGCGACATGGGCTCGAAGTTGCCTTGCGAAATCTGCTGCACGTGGCGCCTCAGCCGCCCGATGGGCCGGGTAACGTGCGCGGCCAACACCGCCCCCAGGACGATGGCCAGCGCCAGCGCGAT
>JBGQHD010000865.1:0-2880 GCA_041497795.1 Planctomycetia bacterium | reverse complement strand
GCGACGGTTCTCGTTCCCACGCTCTGCGTGGGAATGCAAGCCTTGCCGCTCTGCGGCGAGGACTCCGCGCGGGAGGTTTCGCGCCTCTGGCTCTCGCCGCAGAGCGGTAGGCTCCCCTTGCCGATGCAGAGCGACGGCCAGGGATGCCGATCGTACGCCGCTCCAGTGTGGGCAACTCGCTCTGCGAGTTGCCGTCCGACTCGCGGAGCGAGTCGGCCACACTGGGTCAGCCCTTTCGTCTCGGTCGGTCAAGTAGGAGCCGGCAGCCGCTGGGCGAAGGTTTTGACGGTGACGATCTCCACGTTGCGCACCTTGCCCAGCTCCAGAAGCACTCCATCGGCGGTGACCAGATAGTCCGACTTGGACGTGATGGCCGTCTGCACGACGGCGTCGTCCTTCGGGTCGCCAGGCACATACGCTGCGACGCGCCTGGGCAGGACGACGAGCTTGGCCCGGCGAAGCACGGCGGCGCGTGCTAAGCGGGCGAAACGCGCCGATTCGCCCATGTCCTTGCGCAGCGTGGCGACGACTTCGTCGAGGATGTATTCCGACACGAAGAGCCGTACCTTCCCTTTGCAGGCACGCTCAATGACCCGATACCGGGGTCCATTCCGATGGGTCACATACGAAACCCAGAGCATCGAATCGAGCACCGCCTTCATGGGCGGCGGCCCCGGTAGCGCCGCCGCAGCACCAAGGCGTCGATGTCGTCGTCCGTCAGCTTGGCCTTGTTAAACCGGATCGTGGCGCGGCGATGCTCTTGCTCCCAGATGCGCTCGGCGATGCGATCCATCCGCGCTTGCAGCTTGAGAAAGTCATCCGCCGGCAGCTTTTCGATCGCGCTCAGAATCTCCCGCACGCTGGTCATGCGCACCTCCTGATGTGATGCACCCATTCTAGCTTCATCTTTACCGTCTGGGGTGTTCCGCTTCTATCGCACGGCTGGCCGTCGGGCTGTTTTCCCGCAGCGGGCGGGTGGCACGCCCAGAACATGGATGTGATGGGCGTGGAACTGCCGCGCGACCCCGCCCTTCGCGTCCATGCTCAGGGACGTGCCACCGGTTCGGTGCCGTGCCCACTCTTCGTCTGGCGTTCCGGATCGCCGCCGAATCGCCTCCGCGGCGGCTGAGGTCGGTCCTTTGTGTCGGGCGGTTGGTCGCTTTGTGTCACGAATGTTCCGTATATGTCACGTTTTGGAGCGCCCGCACACGGCGATGGAAAGCCGGAGATCGTTGCCCTGACGAGGTTTACGGGCACGAGGCCGGGCTGCTGAGGCCCGAAACTGCGCGCTCGCGGGCGCCTTTTCTGCCAAGGCCGTCGCACGGGCCCACGCGGCGGAAGGCGACACGCCGGGCATCGATCCCTCACCGTTTGACGAGGCTCACGAAACGCACGGAGTAGACGCCCATGAAGATTGAGCTTTGGAAACTCACGGACATCAAGCCCTACGCCAACAACCCGCGCGTCAACGACGACGCCGTGGCGGCCGTGGCCGCGTCCATCCGCGCGTTCGGCTTCCGCCAGCCAATCGTCGTGGACACCGAGGGCGTCATCGTCTGCGGGCACACCCGCTGGAAGGCGGCGCAGAAGCTGGGCCTGGAGAAGGTGCCCGTGCACGTGGCGACCGATCTTACGCCGGAGCAGATTCGGGCCTACCGCATCGCCGACAACAAGACGAACGAGCTGGCCGCCTGGGACTTTGAACTCTTGCCCTTGGAGCTGGGCGCGTTGCGCGACGCCGACTTCGACCTGAGCGTGCTGGGGTTCTCCCAGGACGAATTGGCCCAGATCTTCGATCCCGGCGTCAAGGATGGCCTGTGCGACGCCGACAACGTGCCCGAGCCGCCCGACGACGCCACGACGCAGCCGGGCGACCTGTGGCTCCTGGGCGAGCACCGGCTTCTCTGCGGCGACAGCAGCAGGGCCGAGGACGTTGATCGGTTGCTCGACTGCGCGACCATCCACCTCGTGAACACCGATCCGCCCTACAACGTGAAGGTCGAGCCGCGGAGCAACAACGCCATCGCCGCCGGCAACAGCTCATTCGGCCTGATGAATCATCAGAACTCCGACGTGCGGAGGCGCAAGGGAGCCGCCATTGCGACGACCAGGAAGCTTCGCGCCAAGGACCGGCCGTTGGCCAACGACTTCGTGAGCGACGACGCGTTCAACGGCCTGCTGCACGCGTGGTTCGGCAACATCGCCCGCGTGCTCGCGCCGGGCCGCGGCTTCTACATCTGGGGCGGATACGCCAACTGCGGGAACTACCCGCCGGTGCTCAAGGCCGTCGGCCTCTATTTCAGCCAGGCGATCATCTGGGTCAAGGAGCACCCCGTGCTGACGCGCAAGGACTTCATGGGTAACCACGAGTGGTGCCAGCCAGCAGAAACAGCGGTCGTGACGCCGGATGGCACCGTGGCCTTGGGAAGCTTGCGGAACGGGGACTGCGTGGTCAGCTACAGCCGCAACCACAATTCGATGGTCGGCTTGCGCGACGGACTCATCGTGCGGCGAACGTCGCGTGCTTATCGCGGGCCGCTACTGGGAGTGTCCGCCGCTGGCCGGACGACGTGGTGCACCCCCGGACATCTGTGGAGCGTGAAGCTCTCGCCGGCCGCCGGCGAATGGTGGTGCGTCTACGTGATGCGCAAGGGGTCGTGGTGGCGCGCGGGCAAGTCCAAGCTGTTGTCGACCTGGGGATTCGGCATCAAGCATCGCCTGGAGACTGAAGGCGGCGACACCGCTTGGATTCTGTCGGTCCATCGGAGCAACGTCGAGGCCACGGTCGCGGAGCAGTTGGTGCTCGCGGAATACGGTATTCCGACGACGACGTGGTCGGAATCAGCGAAATCCAGGCGCACGTTAGCGGATGTGCGGAAT
>JBGQHD010000864.1:0-2883 GCA_041497795.1 Planctomycetia bacterium | reverse complement strand
GTCCCCCTCGCTGGGCCGGGCGCCCTGAGCGAGCGCCAGGGCATGCTTCTGCCGGACCTTGGCGAGCCAGGCCTGCGTCGAGGCCGTGCGGCTCGACCAGCGCTCCTCCTGCGGAGGCAGCAGATCGGTGACGCCCACGGCGCCTGCCAATTGCACGGCGAACTGCGCCCACTGGTGCTCGGCGGAGCGGTATTGCTCGGCCAACTGCCGACGGTCCTCGGCCTGCCGCTCGGCCATCGCCAGGGCTTGCCGGGCCGGCATGATCTCGGCCCGGGCGGCTTTCGCCTCCTCATAGGCCGCCAGCCGCTGACGCTGGAGCTCCTGGCTGATGCGCCGGGCCGTCTCGCGGTCTTGAGCGGCACGCGCGGCCTCCGCACGCGCCTGGTCGCGGTCCTCGGTGGCTTGCTTCACGGCCTGCCTGGCGGCAAGCTGAGCGGCATTCACGGCCGTATCTCGGTTCTTGGCGGCTTCGGCAGCCTGCTTGACAGCCAGGTCGGCCGCACGCATGGCTTCGTCCCGATCCTTCTTGGAGTATTCGGCGATCCGCAGGGCCTCGTCGCGCGCCCTCGCGGCGGCCTCGGCATCGATGGCCGCCACGTCGCGCTCCTGCCGGGCGGCTTTGAGAGACTGGGCCACGGCGGCGCGGTCCTTTTCAGCCGCCTCGGCCCGGCTGACGGCGACCTCGCGCTGCCCCACGACTTCCTTCACCTCGCGCTGCGCCTGTTCGAGCAGTTTCTGCACCTCTTCCGTCTTTCGCTGCGCGGCGGCACACTGTTCGCACGGCTCATGGCGATGGATGTGAACGATGGTCCGCGAGGTATTGCCTTGAGCCTTTCCCTGATCCGACCGCCGCGTGCGGACGGTGCGTTGACTCGATGTGGTTTGACTCGGCGCCTCCTGAGCGGGTGGGGGTGGCGGCGCGTCAACGGCCGGCGGCGCCTCAAGGGCGGTGGCAACGGGCTCGGGCAACGCTTGCGTCTCTTTCAGCAGTTCCACCAGCCCTTCGAGCCGCTCGATTTTTGCCTGCAAACGGCGGTTTTCCTCCCGAAGCGCGTCCGTCGGGCTCTGCTCCGCGGCGGGCGCCGCCGGCGGGGCGACGCTCGGAGTCGTGGCTTTCGCCGGCACCGCCGCGGCCGGCGTGGAAGCGGACACGGGTGGCCGATCGGCCCGGACCATGCGCGCCGTGCGGGGAGTTCCGTCGTCGGCCCCGGCCGGTCCCCAGTTCTGTGACGCGAGAGCCAGGCCCACGCACGTGACGCCGAGCAATAGCCCTGCCAGCTTCGAATTCATGGCGCACCTGTGACTGTGAAGAAAAGGGAGCGAAGTGTACGGCCGTGGCCGCTTCGCCGCAACGCGAGACTCGCGCCGAAAGGCGCCCGGCGAACCTCCCCGGAGACATGAGGGCCTGCGGAGACCCAACCGTCAAATTATAGCGCCCACCTTGCCGCCGGCTAGCGTGGCTAGGTAGCCGAAATCGCCAGACTTCGGGAAGTCTGAACTCTGGCGAGTTCAGCTACGTGCCCGGCTAGCGTGGCTCGAATGCTAGCGGCTGGTCGTCCGTCGCGTCGCGGATGTGGACGGAGAGCCGGCCTTGCAGCAGCTCCTCAAGCCGGCGGCCGATCACCTCGGCACGCCAACCGACGGCCAATGCCGGCGGCGCTCCTTCGTCGCGCTCGCCCAGGCGCCAGGCAATCAGGTCCCGGACGTCGCCAGGCCCGCCGAGCAGGCCGGGCGAGATGTCGGTCTCGCGGCAGAGCGCCGCCAGCGCCGCCGCCAGAAACTGGCCCACCACGATCCGCTTGGCCCCCGGCTCTTCGCGCCGCGGCAGGCGGGGGCATTCCGCGTCGGGCAGTTCGAGCGCCTGCCGAATGCGTTGGCCAAGCTGCGGAATCAGCTTTTGGTAGTCGCGGCGTTAGAAGCCGCGAACCTGGGCGATGCGCGCAGCATCGTCGGTGGCTCGCCGTGCCAGCTCGACGACGAGATCGTCGCGCAGCATACGCCGGGGGGGCTGGTTACGCTGCTGGGCCAGCTCTTCGCGATAGTGCCACAGCTCGCGGACGATGGCCAGCTCGCGCCGCGAGAGGCTCGAGCTGCCGCTCACCCGCCGCCACTGCTCGTCGCCCAGCGACGCTTGCACCGCCGCTTGCCAGGTGGCCATTTCTTCGCTCAGCCAGGCGCGGCGGCCGAGCGAGACGAGCCGCTCGGTCAACACGTCGCGCAGCGGAAACAAGTAACGCACGTCGTCCACGGCATAGTCGAGCTGCCGGGCCGCCAGCGGACGGCGGCGCCAATTCGTGCGCGTTTCGGCCTTTTGGGCGTGCTGGCCCGCCCAGCGGCCGGTCAGGGCCGCGTAGCTGCTGGGATACTCGCCGCCGGCCAGCCCGGCCGCCACCTGCACGTCCAGCAGGCTGGCCGGCGGAGCGCCGACCGCTTGCCAGCAGAACAGCCATTCCTGGCGGCCGGCATGCACGATCGTCTCGTGGTCTTCGTGCGCCAGCACCTCCCAGAAAGGTGTCACCGCGGCGACGGCCAGCGGATCGATGATGGCAAACTGCGGCGGCTCGTCGCCGCGGCGGGCCGCCGCCTGCAGCAGGCACAACTGCGGACGATAGCAGTCTTCGGAGACGAACTCCGTATCCACGGCGATCGCCGTGGCCGTCCGCAGCTCGCGGCAATAGTCGGCCAAGGCAGCATCGCTGCGAATGAACTCGTAGGCCGACTCAGAGGACATGCCGCGACGGGAGTTATGAGGCCATCGAAGGAACAACCAATGCGGGCGGCATCATAGTCGAAACCCCCCGGCGTTCCTAGGCAAGCGAAAGTGGCAGGCACACTCCGTGTGCCGTCAAAGTAGCCATCTCGCTCCGCGAGATGATTCGTCTC
>JBGQHD010000863.1:0-2884 GCA_041497795.1 Planctomycetia bacterium | reverse complement strand
TTCAACCATGATACCGGGCGCCGGGTCTGAAGACACGTCGAGAAGCCCGGCTGGAAGCCGGCTCGACTGGCTCTCGTGTGGCCGGGACCCCCGGCTAAAGCCGGGGGCAGACGAGGCGTCGGCTGAAGCCGACGGTTGTTGCCAAGCGACGTGTCGGAGCCTTGATCGATCGGTCTTCGGTCGCTCTCCTGCTCTCCAACTTGACCCAGCGTGGCACGTCGAGGTACCGTCAGGTCCACAACGCCGTGTGCGTCTCTGGCTTCCGCGGATCGAGTCAACATGGATTACGCCTGGAAGTAGGGTGGGCTATGCCCACCAACGGCGTCGTGCCGTGCCTCGGCGATCATGCCTCGAGCCCCGCGCGATTTTGGTGGGCACAGCCCACCCTACTGAATCGAGTCTCCCATGGATTACGCCGCCAAATTCGACCAGGGGCTTTCCTATGCCGATTTCCTCGCCCGCTACGGCAGTGAGGAGCATCGCCGCCGCTGGGCCGCGCTGCACGCGGACGTGAAGCTGACGGGGCCACAGCGGGAACTGCTGGCCGGCTTTCGCCGCGAGATGAAGGTGCTGTGCCTGGCGGGGGCGTGGTGCGGAGATTGCGTGAACCAGTGCCCGATCTTCGACCATTTCGCGGCCGCCACGCCGTGGCTTCAGGTGCGCTATTTCGATCGCGACGACCATGCCGATCTGGCGGCGGAGCTACGGATCTGCGGCGGGGCGCGGGTGCCGGTGTTGGTCTTCCTCAGCGGAGACGGCCAATTCTGCGGCCTGTACGGCGACCGGACACTGGCCAAGGATCGGCAAATGGCGGCCCAACAGCTCGGGGCGCAGCAGGCCGGCGCCTCGTGCCCCACCGGCATCGGCGCGGATACTCAGCTCCTGGAGGCGGTGACGCAGGACTGGCTCAACGAATTCGAGCGCGTGCAGTGGATGCTGCGGCTCTCGTCGCGGCTGCGGCAGTTGCACGGCGATTGAGGTTCTCGCCCTGCGCCGTAGCCTGACTCTCTGAGTCGGGCACCCGACTCGGAGAGTCAGGCTACCAGATCACAGCCGCAGCCCGCTCACGCCGCTGGTGCTGCCCTTGAACCAGCGGGATTCTTCCGGCCGCTCGATGAGCAGGTTCACCGCGAACCGACGCAGCGGCTGGCCGGCGTCTACCACTTGGGCCGGCTGCACGCGCAGCTCGCTCACCGTCTTGCCGCTCCGGCGGACGGAGTAGCGCTGCATGCCCGCATCGGGCGCGGGGTCGATCTTGAAATCAAACTTCTGCGTCACGAGCTGGACCAGCGGCCTCGGCTCGCCAGTCGTGCCGTGAAACACAATTCGCTGCAGCCTCTGGCCGTTATCGAAGAAGTACGTCAGCGAGCCGGCCAGGCTGTCGGGCCGGCCGCCGGTGACCAGCGGCACGCGATAGCCCTTCAGGTCCGGCTGGTTCGTGGTGGTGGTCACCATCGGCCAGGTGTGCATCACCTGCTCGGCCGTCAGGTCGAAGCGGAAGAGCTCTTCCAGGTTGGTCGGCGAAACAGGCTTCGGGCTTCGGGCTCCGGGCTTCAGACCAGGACTGCTGACGTCTGAAGTCCGCAGCCCGTCGCCTGCCGCGGGGTTGGCCGGCAGCCGCGGCGGAACGTCGAACCGCGGCGGCGGGGCCGCCCCCAGGAGGTCGGCCGGCAAGCCCGCCTCGGGCGGTGGCTGCCCCCCTTTCTGCGTGGACAAGACGTAGGGCAGGCCGACCAGGCCAATCAGTGCGGCGCCGATCAGAGTGCGGTGGATCATGGCGGTGGCGGGAAGGCGGATAGGGAAATGGAAGCACTCGCCGTTATTCTCTTCTCATCGACGGTCGGCGACTTGGTCCTTCGCGTCGCGCGCGATCGTAGGGCTTGCTCGCTCTTTGCGGCGGCGGCCGACGTGGGGCACGTTTCCAAACGTGCCGCAGCAACGCCCAACCGGTTGCCAAAGCCGGCACCGTGGCTTCAAATGCTGCGAACGCAGAACCGCTACAGAGCTCCCGGTTGGCTCCGCCGGTCCTACGGGCACGTTGGAAACGTGCCCCACGTAAACGTGCCCACTTGTCCCTCTCACTCGCGATTGCCATGGCCGACTTTACCTTCAGTCTCAACACCAGCACGATCCAGCCGGCCGGCTTGATGGACAAGATTCGCGTCACGGCCGCCGCCGGGTACGACGCGATTGAGCTGTGGATCACCGACGTCGAAGCCCACCTGGCTGACGGCAAGCGGCTGGCCGAGGTGCGCAAGGCGCTCGATGACGCCGGGCTCGATCGGCCGAGCATGATCTACCTCAAGGGCTGGTGGGAGCCGGACGCCGCCGCCCGCCGGGCCGCCCTGGACGAGTGCCGGCGGCGGCTCGACATCGCCGCCCAGCTTGGCGTGCGGCGCTTCGTGGCCGGCCCGCCGGCGGGGAAGATGGAGACCGGCTGGGTGGCCCAGTGCTATCGCGAACTGCTCGCGGCGGCCGAGCACGGCGGCGTGTGGCCGTCGTTCGAGTTCCTGGGCTTCGTCGAGCAGTACACCACGCTGGAATCGGCCTGGGACGTGGTCCGCCTGGCCGATCATCCGCAGGCCACGCTCACGGCCGACGCCTGGCACTTCTTCCGCGGCGGCGGCACGACACACCTGCTGAAGGCGCCGCTCTTGGACCAGATCCCCAACGAGCGAATCTCGATCGTCCACTGGGACGATGCCCCGGGCGACATCCCCTGCAAGCAACAGACCGATGGCAGCCGCGTGATGCCCGGCGACGGCATCCTCGACCTGAAGGGCCTGGCCGATCAGCTCCGCCGAAAGAAGTGGCGTGGCACGCTGTCGCTGGAGCTGTTCCACGAGGGATACTGGAACCAGGATCCGTTGGAGGTGGCGCGCGT
>JBGQHD010000862.1:0-2885 GCA_041497795.1 Planctomycetia bacterium | reverse complement strand
GCGGGGAAAAGTGTGCCTCTGGGACGCGCTGCGCGGCGAGAAGTTGCAGGAAATCTCCGGGCACACCAAGCCGGTGTTCAGCGTGGCCTTCAGTCCCTGCGGCCGCCATCTGGCCTCGGCCGGCGGCGACCAAACCGTGCGCATCTGGGACGCGAAGACGGGCAAAGCCATCCGCACGCTCGAGGGCAAGGAGCTGGCGCAGCCTGGGGGGCCGACGGGCCGCAGTCACGCGGGGCAGGTCTATTCCGTCGCCTTTTCGCCGGACGGCCGGCGGCTGGCCTCGGCCGATAACCTGACCACTAACCTGGCCACTTGGCGCGTCTGGGACACCGCGACCGGCGAACAGCTCTGCGCCGTGGACAAGCAACCCGGCATGTACCGCCTGACGTTCGGCCCCGACGGCAAAACGATCGCCCGCACCGGCAAGACCGTCGATTGGTGGCGGCTGGTGGGGGATGACAAGGCCACACGGTGAGGAGGTGAGGGGGTGAGGGGGTGACAAGGTGACAGGGTGATGCGAGTGCCGAACGTCCAACATCGAACATCGAACATCCAACATCGAACGGCTTCACGTTAAATGTTCGATGTTGGATGTTGGATGTTCGATGTTCAATCAACTGGACGTTGACGTTCACCCTGTCACCCCCTCACCCGCTCACGCCATGCAGCCGTCCCGCTTCTTTCCGCCGATCGAGACGGCCGACGAGGACGGGCTGCTGGCCGTCGGCGGACGGCTGACCACGGAGTGGCTGCTGGATGCTTACGCGCACGGCATTTTCCCCTGGCCGGCGCCGGGGTATCCACTGCTCTGGTGGTCGCCCGACCCGCGGGCGATCATCGAGCCGGACCGCCTGCACGTCAGCGGGCGGCTGGAGCGCACGATTCGCAGCGGGCGGTTTGAAGTTTCGATCGACCGCGACTTCGCCGGCGTGATGCACGGCTGCGCCACGGCCCAAGACCGGGGCCGCCGCCACGGCACCTGGATCACTCCGGCGATGCTGAAGGCGTATCAGCGGCTGCACGAGCTGGGGCACGCCCACAGCGTCGAGGCCTGGTCCGCCGGCGGTTTGGCCGGCGGCGTGTACGGCCTGGCCTTGCAGGGCGCGTTCTTCGCCGAGTCGATGTTCTACCGCGTGCGCGACGCCTCGAAGGTGGCCCTGGTGCACCTGGTGCGGCACCTGCGGGCACGCGGCTACCAGTTGCTCGATATCCAGCAGCTCACGCCGCACACTCAGCGGCTGGGAGCCGTGGAAATATCCCGCGCCGAGTACCTCCGTCGGCTGGATGCGGCGCTGGCCCAGCAGGTAAGCTTTAGGGAGTGAGCCTAGGGGTCAGGAATCAGGAGTCAGGAGTCAGGAATCAGGAGTCAGGAATCAGGAGTCAGCCGGTCATTCTGAGCGTAGCGAAGAATCTCGATGGTCGGACGCTTCCGCGGCGAGACCCTTCGCTGCGCTCAGGTGACAGGCGGACTCGTACGCGACCCCTGACTCCTGACTCCTGACTCCTGACTCCTGATTCCTGCCCCCTGACTCCTGACTCCTGCCCCCTGACTCCTGAACCGCCGGCCCATGAAGCAGATCATTGCCGTCGTCAAGCCGTTTCTGGCGGAGCGCGTGCTGGAAAGCCTGAAGCTCGCCCCGCTGGAGGCCTGCACGGTCCGCGAGGTCAAAGGCTACGGCCGGCAGAAGAGCTATCTCGACGAGTACGGCGACAGCGAGTATTCGCTGGCCTTTCTGCCCAAGGTGGAGATTACACTGTGGGTAGACGACCATCGCGCGGGCGAGATCGTCCGCAAGATCGTCGATACGGCCCGCACCGGCCGCATGGGGGACGGCAAGATCATGGTCCTGCCCACCGTGCCGGGCCAGCGGGTGGTGGAGTTTTGATGAACCTTCTCGGCATCGGCACCGACATCATCGAATGCCTGCGGATCGCCCAGATGATCCAGCGGCATGGCGAGCAATTCATCGAGCGGGTCTACACGCCGCACGAGATCCAGTACTGCCAGGCCCGCAAGCAATCGACCCAGCACTTCGCCGGCCGCTGGGCGGCCAAGGAGGCGGTGCTCAAGGCGCTGGGCACCGGCTGGGTGCGCGGCATCAGTTGGCGCGACGTGGAAGTCCGCACCGAAACCAGCGGCAAGCCGACGATCGTGCTCCGCGGCGGCGCCCACGAAGCGGCCGACGCCCAGGGCATCTCCGACGTGCTGATTAGCATCTCCCACTGCCGCACGTACGCCACGGCGTATGCAACGGCGGTGGGGACGGGGGAAAATGCCGAATCGTAGGCTCGCCGCTCACGGCACGACTTTGCAATTGGGCATCGCCGCTTCGGGTTTTGCGGCGCTTCAGACATGGCACAAGGCTCAGAACAGGTTGCGAGCTTCGTCCCGCGCCTGACCAATGGGTCGTTGCCAGCGCTGTAACCGCCGCTCTTCGCGCTCGGCGGCCAGGGGCAGCATGCGGGCGGCGGCGCTGATGCGGAGCGCTCGGCCGATCTCGGCTTGCTGGGGCGGCGCGAGTTCCAAGTGAAATCGCACTTCGCCGGATTGATAGCTGGCGACCAGCCGGCCGTCGAGGAGTGCTAGGGCCGTGCGGCCGACGGCCGGAATTCGGGGGCCGGTCGTGACAATGCCGACGAGGTTGAGCGGATCGGCGGCCGAGAGGATGACGCAGTGCTGGAGGATGGATTGGCCGTTTGGAAGGACGGATTGGAAATCCGTCCTACTACCGGTGGGTTGCTCGTCGCGCAGGCGGCGGAGGCGGTCCACGGCTTCGGGCAGGGCGTATTGCTCGCCGCCGACGCCGGTCACGAAGCGGCCGCCGCGGACGCGGCCTTGCGCCTCCCAGCGGCGGTAGATCGTGACCAGCTCGCCCCAGGACGGC